>NZ_JAPEHT010000084.1 GCF_028823615.1 Planococcus sp. A6 | reverse complement strand
ACGCCTCCTTTATATGGCTACAGTGTAGCATAGCCCGCGAGAGGAATCGACGAAACCCGCATCTTTCAATGTAAAGGATAAAAAGCTGGCCGAGGAATAATTGCATAGAAAAAACCCTCCAGGCGAACCTGGAGGGTTTTCGTCAATCGATTAACGTGAGTAGAACTCAACGATCAATTGTTCGTTGATTTCAGCAGACAATTCGCTGCGCTCTGGGAGACGTACGAATGTGCCTTCTTTTTTGTCAGCGTCGATTGAAACGTATTCTGGAACGAAGCTGTTAACTTCGATTGCTTCGTTAACAACATCAAGGTTGTTGGACTTTTCGCGGAAAGCGATTGTTTGTCCTGGTTTCACGGCGTAAGACGGGATGTCTACGCGTTTGCCATCAACAAGGATGTGGCCGTGGTTTACCAATTGGCGAGCTTGGCGGCGAGTGCGCGCAAGGCCGAGGCGGTAAACGACGTTGTCAAGGCGTGTTTCAAGCAAGATCATGAAGTTCTCGCCGTGTTTGCCTTCCATTTTACCAGCTTTGTTGAACAAAGTTTTGAACTGGCGTTCGTTAACTCCGTACATGAAGCGTAGTTTTTGTTTTTCTTGCAATTGCAAACCGTATTCAGAAACTTTACGGCGTTGGTTAGCACCGTGTTGACCTGGTGCGTAAGGGCGTTTTTCGAGTTCTTTACCTGTGCCGCTCAAAGAAATTCCAAGGCGACGTGACAGTTTCCATGCTGGACCTGTATAACGAGACATAGTGAGTCTCCTCCTCTAATTTGGTTTTTAGAGTAAAATAAAAACCAGATGTATTCATGCTGCAAGCCATTTTGTTTTCATGTACCTTCGCTCAGCAGCCAAGAGTTACGCGATACACCTCCGCAGAGGAACAAAATGGGCAAACCCGCACATACAACTGCTGCGATTATTTTACACAAAGGCTAGTATACCCGATATCGGCTGCCGCAGTCAATGGATAAAGTAGGGGAAGTGCAGAAATGAGACTTTCTTTTTCTGAGCCCTCAGAGTAAAATGGAGATAGTTGTAAATGTAAGCGCTTTCTATTTTTCTTGAGGGGTGTATGAATGATGAGACAAAAGAAAAAGTTTGAAACAGCAGTGATTCATGAAGGTTATGACAGTTCTGTGCATCATGACAGTTTGGCTACGCCGCTTTATCAAACGTCCACGTATTCGTTCGCGAATGCCGAACAGGGAGAAGCCCGTTTTGCTGGGGAGCAGGACGGAAATATTTATTCGCGCCTCGGCAATCCGACAGTGCGCGTCTTGGAACAGCGCATGGCGGAGATCGAAGGCGGGGGAGGCGCGCTGGCATTTGGGTCGGGGATGGCTGCAGTCAGTGCGATCCTTGTCCATTTGACGAAAGCCGGTGACCACGTGCTGTGTTCGCGTGGGATTTACGGCTGCACATTCGGCTTATTGGAAATCATGGAAGAAAAGTACGGCATTACGCACTCGCTCATTGCGATGACGACTGAAGAACAAATTGAACAGGCGATCCGGCCGGAGACGAAAGTCATTTACGTCGAAACGCCGATCAACCCGACAATGGAACTCGTCAATTTACGTGCGGTTGAAGCCGCCGCCAAAAAGCATGGCTTGCGGGTCGTCGTCGATAATACGTTCAGTTCGCCGTATTTGCAGAATCCACTCGAGTTCGGTGCGGATTTTGTGCTCCATAGCGCGACCAAGTATTTGAACGGCCACGGCGATGTCGTCGGCGGCGTGCTAGTCGGAGCGGATGCAGAAGAGATGCAGTTGATCCGCATGACCGTCCAGAAAGATTTCGGGGGCATCATGTCGCCATTCGATGCCTGGCTGTTGATCCGTGGATTGAAGACTTTGCATGTACGGATGGACCGCCACATCGATAATGCGGAAAAGATAGTCGCGTTTCTCCATGGCGAACAGGCAGTCAAACGTATTTTGTATCCATTCGATGCCGGACATCCACAAATGTCGATTGCCAAAGACCAGATGCGCCGCGGCGGCGGATTGATTTCATTCGAGCTAGAAGGCGGGAAAAAACAGGCGCAGGAATTTTTGAATGCCTTGTCGCTCATCAAGATTGCGGTCAGCCTCGGGGATGCCGAAACCTTGATCCAGCATCCGGCAACGATGACCCACGCGGTCGTGCCTCCGGAAGAGCGGGAGCGGATGGGCATCAGCGATTCACTTGTGCGCTTGTCGGTCGGGCTTGAGAACGTCGAGGATTTAATGGCCGATCTGGAGCAGGCTTTCGCTCAAATTAAATCCAATTTGCAGGAAATCTAAAAAAGATCCCGGCAGACTGTCTGCCGGGATCTTTCGTGCGTTTAGATGTGCTTCAATAAGGTTTCTGCAAATTTTTCAAGCCCGATGCGGTCTTCTTCAGTAAAACGGGCAAGTTCCGGGCTGTCGATGTCGAGTACGCCGTATGCTTCACCGTCTTTGAATAGAGGGATGACAATCTCTGAGCGGGATGCAGCATCGCAGGCGATATGGCCAGGGAAGGCGTGGACATCATCGATGAGCATCGTTTCATTTTTGTCGATGGCCGTACCGCATACCCCTTTTCCGACCGGGATGCGGACACAAGCCGGCATTCCCTGGAATGGGCCAAGGACAAGCTCGCCATCTTCCATCAAATAAAATCCGACCCAATTGATGCGGTCAAGGAATTGGCCAAGCAATGCAGAAGCATTCGATAAATTGGCGATGCGGTTCGGTTCGCCTGCAAGAAGGGCGTCCAATTGTTTATTGAGCAGGTTGTATTGCTCTTCGCGTGTGCCGCTGTAAGTGGATGTAGCAAACATGGAATCATCTCATTTCTAAAAGTTTCTATTTAATAGTGTTCAGTATAAAAGCGATCCGCGTATTTGTGCAAGCCTTCAGCACTATGGGCGTCGGACCCGAAGACGAGCGGTATGCCGAGTGTACGTGCATAGGAGATATAAGGCTCCGGCGGATAGAATTCCAGGCAGCCTGGTTTTGACAGTCCCGCGGAATTGACATCCAGTTCATAGCCATGTTCTTTTATCATTCTGAGGATTTTACGGATGCGCGCATCGTCATCGATTTGTTCCTGATGGATGTGCTGGAATTTATGGCATAAAGTCGGATGGCCGATGCGTTTCGGTTTATGGGGCCCGAGGTCTGCCAATATGGAAGCTTCGACCGTATCATAATACAGGTCGTAAACGGCTTGTACAGAACCCATATCTTTTGCAAGGTCCATAAACACTTCCGCACTGAAGTCAGAGCAGATCCAGCGGTCTTGATAGCGCAGAAAATGGACCGACAGAATGGCGTCGTCCAGTTTTGGCCCTGCTTGTTCGAGCAGTTGCGCTGTCTGTTTTTCGAAGCCTTCGATAAAATCCACTTCCAGGCCGCTGCGGATCCGCATACCTGGCGCTTGCGCTTTGGCTTTATCGAGCGCTTCGAAATAGGCTGGCAATTCGCCCAATTCCATGCCGCTGTCTTGATCGGGTGTCGTATCCGTAAAGCCTTCTGGCAAAGGGGCGTGCTCGGTAAAGCTGATATCCGAGAAGCCATTTTTTTCCGCTTTTTCGATATAAGCCCAGAACGGGTCGCTTGTTCCGTGGGGGCAGAATGGGGTATGGATATGGCCGTCGCGTTTATTCATAAAGTTCACCATCTTTTCAATTTGATAAAATTATTCCCTGTTTTCTTCTAATTTGGCAAACAAAAGAGTAGAATACATGTTAAAATAAAAGAATCATTAAACATACTTATGTAACCGGTAATGTATTTGGAACAGGGGGCTAAATGACTTATGATGGAGTATATCATCATTGCGGTCATCATTCTATTGGCGCTGCTTATCATCGGCATGGTGTTTCGAAAAAAACACAATGCGGAAATCGAGCGTCTGGAACAACTGAAACTGCAACTAAAAGAGAAACCAATTATGGAAGAACTTACTAAAGTGAAACAATTAAACTTGAACGGCCAGACAGAGGAAATGTTCGAGCGCTGGCGTAATAAATGGGACGAAATCATGGATGTCGACATCCCGAAAATAGACGCAACACTCTATGATGCAGAAGAATCGATCAAGCGCTTTAACTTCCCGAAGGCTTCCAAGCTTGAAAAACAAGCCGAAGTGAAAATAGATGACGCCGATCAGCAAATCGCGGTCATTTTCGCGGAACTGGACGAGTTGATCGGCAGCGAAGAGAAAAACCGCAGCGAAATGGATCTGATCCAGGACAAATACGTTCGTGCCCGCAAAAACTTGCTCGCGCATAAGTCTTCGTACGGCGCAGCTGCCGGGCCGCTTGAGAAGCGCTTGGAATCATTTGTCCAACGCTTCGAGGAATACGACCAGTTGACGGATGAAGGCAATTACTTAAGAGCGCGGGAGACAGTCATCAATTTATCGGCTGACAGCGCACAAGCCTTTATGCTGGTAGACGATATCCCGATGATGCTGACGGAAATTGATGAGAAGATTCCGCAGGATTTGGCGCAACTGCGCCAAGGCAAACAAGAAATGGAAGAGCAGTCGTATTACCTCAACCATCTTGGGTTGACCGAAAAGATCGAAGAAATCGAACAAGAGCTGGCTGTCTTGAAAAAACAACTGGAAACTTTGGAAGTAACCGATAGCAAGAACCGTGTCGACGAAATAAAAGACCGGATCGATGCCATGTACGACCTGCTTGAAAAAGAAGTAGCGGCAAAACATTATATCGACCAGCATCTGATGGACACAGAGCGCCACCTGCAAGTGGTTGCGCGCGATACCCAGGAACTGGAAGAAGAAAGCCGTTATGTGCAGCACAGCTATAAAATTACGGACCAAGAAGCGGCAATTCCGAAGACTTGCCTAGAGAAAGTCGAACAGCTTGCAAAGCGCTTTGAACTATTGGCGAACCGGTTGGAAGAAGACCAATCCGCCTATTCAAGCCTCCAAGATGAATTGATGCACATCCGTGAAGATTTGACGATCGTCGATTCCACGCAGATGGACTTTACCGATGCATTGAAAAACTTGCGCGTCGAGGAAAACAAGGCCCGCATTCATGTGGAGGAACTGAGGCGCCGCCTTCAAGAGACGGACCGCATGTTGCATAAAGCGAACATCCCGGGCATTCCGGAAGACATGGATGTCCGTCTCGAGGAAGCCGAAGAGCATTTGTTTGTCGCGATGCGCGCGCTTCGCGAAGTGCCCCTTAATATGAAGCTAGTCGATAATTATATGGAACAGGCAGAAACGAGCATTACGGATGTGGAGATCAAAGCGAAAGAAATGGTCGAAAACGTCTTGCTGGTGGAACGCATTATCCAGTACGGAAACCGTTACCGGAAGACGAATCCACAGCTTCACGCCCATCTTTTGGAAGCGGAAGAATCTTTCCGCCAAATGCGCTATACGAAAGCGCTCGAAGAAGCGGCGACGGCTGTCGAGAATTTCGAGCCCGGTTCGATGAAACGCATTGAAGTGCTCGTAAAAGACAAGGACTAAGAAAATAACGAAACCACCAGCAGACAAGCTGGTGGTTTTCTTTTCGGAGGGATTGCTAATGATTTATTTGGATAATAGCGCAACGACCGAACCCGACCCGCAAGTGCTCGAAACCTATGTAAAGGCGAGCAGCCGTTATTTCGCGAATCCGGCTTCGCTGCATCGCCTGGGAAACGAAGCGGAAGATTTACTCGAGTCGGCGCGCAGCCAGATCAAGGGCCTGCTCGACTTTGGGCGCATAATTTTCACATCGGGCGGCACCGAAGCGAATAACCTGGCGATTCGGGGGGCCGCTCATGCCAATCAAGAAAAAGGCCGGCACATCATCTCGTGCAAAACCGAACACCCATCGGTTCTGGAACCGTTGAAGCAACTCGAAAAAGAAGGATTTGAAATCACACTGCTTTCAGTCGATAGAAAAGGCGCAATCGATCTCGCTGACCTGCAGCAGGCGCTTCGGGAAGATACAATTCTCGTCAGCCTGATGCAAGTCAATAATGAAATCGGCACGATCCATCCGCTGGCGGATATTCGGCGCATGCTCAACAACCACCGTGCGTTGTTTCATGTGGATGCCGTTCAAGGTGCCGGCAAGCTGCCGCTTGGCGAGCAGGAGATGCCGGATTTACTGACCGTCTCTGCGCATAAGCTTCACGGATTGAAGAACAGCGGGATTTTGGCCGTCAATAAGGCGGAACTCGAGCCGATTTTGTTCGGCGGCGGCCAAGAAGACGGGCTTCGCAGCGGGACGGTCTCGGTTCCGAACGCTGCAGCAATGGCAAAAGCATTGCGCCTTGCAACACCAAACCCCGATCATCTAGAATGGAATGCAGAATTGCGCAGCTTTTTCTCCGGATACAAAGACATTTACATCGTCAGCCCATCCGGCGCAGCGCCACATATCCTGGCTGTGGCGATCAAGGATGCGCGCGGGGAAACTTTAGTCGGTGCCTTGCAGCAAGAAGGTGTCATCGTTTCCACTTCGAGCGCCTGTTCTTCCAAGAACAAGCAGGCAAGCCACGTCATTGAAGCAATCGGCCTGCCGCGCGAATACCGTGACGGCACGATCCGCATCAGCTTTGGCGCCATGACCACCCGTGAAGACATCAGTGAATTGAAGAAACGTTTCCATAAAGCGCATCAATTGATCAAAGGAGTCGAACAATCATGAAAACCAACCAAATTCTTATCCGCTACGGCGAGCTGTCGACAAAAGGCCGCAACCGAAAAGCGTTCATCTCACGGCTCCGCAATAATATACAGACTTTATTCGCAGGCACGCCGACTTTGCGCATCAAAGCAGAACGCGACCGGATGTTCCTGTTCTGCGACGATGAACAAGGCATGGAAGACATTGTGTCTCGCTTGCCTTACGTGTTCGGCATCCAGTCGTTCAGCCCTGTGACACAAACCAGTCTGGAATTGGATGATATGAAGCACACCGCTTTGGCGATTGTCAGCAAGATGGATACTAAGGACAAGAGCTTTAAAGTTTCCGTCAAAAGGCCAAACAAGGAATTTCCTTACGAAAAACCGGAGATCATGCGCACGATCGGGGGATATGTACTCGGCAATACGCCCGAACTGACAGTCGCGATGAGACACCCTGATATCGACTTGAATGTCGAAATCCGCAAAGACGCCGCTTATATGATGGCTGAAACCATCCAAGGCGCAGCCGGCTTGCCGATCGGCGCAGGCGGCAGGGCGCTATTGATGCTGTCAGGTGGTATTGATAGCCCTGTTGCGGGATATCATATGCTCAAGCGGGGAGTCAGGCTTGAACTGATCCATTTCTTCAGCCCGCCGTTTACAACCGAGCGCGCAAAAGAGAAAGTGCTCGATCTTGCCGAGAAATTGAGCGGCTTCGGGTCGCCTGTCACTTTGCACATCATCCCGTTCACTGAAATCCAGCAGGAAGTCCATAAGCAAGTGCCGGACAATATCACGATGACATCCACGCGCCGCATGATGATGCGCATAGCGGATGCTGTGCGCGCAAAAACGGACGCTAAAGCAATCATCACAGGCGAAAGCCTTGGCCAAGTCGCCAGCCAGACGCTTGAAAGCCTGCAGGCGATCAACGCAGTGACAAACACGCCGATTTTGCGCCCCTTGATCGCACAGGACAAACTTGAAATCATCGAAACGGCGCAAGCGATCGGCACATACGATATTTCCATCCGGCCATATGAGGATTGCTGCACGATCTTCACGCCGGCCAACCCGAAAACGAAACCGAAAACCGATAAAGTGGAGCATTACGAGAGCTTTGTATCATTCGACGAAATGATCGATCGAGCGGTAGCAGAGCGCGAGATCATTGAATTCCCGAGAAAGAAACAACAGCGTTTCGAAGACTTGCTGTAATCCGATTCACTCGAAAAGCCCAGCCAAGAACAGAAAGTTTGTTCTTGGCTGGGCTTTTGTTATGACATAAATTCGTTATTCTATTAGAACGATCACTTGAAATATTGATATTGGTTTTGGAAGTAAATCAATGGTGTCGATTTGATTAAGTTAGAGAATCAATCGAAATTGAAGTTACTGCGTTTTAAATAATTATTTTGAATAATTAAATATCTACTGTATAATAATATAAGAATAATATTAGTTCATTGGCAAAGGGGAGATTGGAATGAAACGCGAACAATTGCTGGCACCTGAAAACTATAATTTGGTGGAAGAATTCGAACGCTTTGCGACTGGGGACGGGCGCAAAGCGATCATTTGGGAAAATGAGCAAGGGGAAAAGAAGGAACTTACATATGACGAATTAATTCAACAAGCAAACCGTGCAGCGAACAGCTTCGAGAAAGCTGGCCTAAAAAAAGGCGATGTCGTATTGGTCATGGTGCCTCGCCTCGTCGAAGCCTATGTAGTTTACACTGGGGCATTGAAAGCAGGGATCGTCGTCATTCCAAGTTCTGAAATGCTGCGGGCGAAAGACATCTCTTACCGGCTGAATCATAGCGAAGCCAAAGCGGTCATCGCGTATGAACCGTTTCTGGGCCAATTCGAGGGAGTTGCAGAAATGGATGGGCTGACGAATTTCGTTATTGGCCAAGGATCGAATTCCTGGATTTCATTGACGGACGAAATGGCTTTAGCTTCTGATCGTTACGAAGCGGCACCGACCAAGAATGACGATATGGCGTTTCTCTCCTACACATCGGGGACGACCGGCAATCCCAAAGGCGTTGTCCATAGCCATGGCTGGGCGTACGCGCATTTGCGCACCTCTGCAGAGCATTGGCTCGGGGCAAAAACAGGGGATTTGGTGTGGGCGACGGCGAGTCCGGGGTGGCAAAAATGGATCTGGAGCCCGTTCCTCGCGACACTTGGAAGCGGGGCGACGGCATTTGTCTACAACGGCAAATTCGACCCGGCAGTATACTTGGAGTTGCTGGAACAGCGGAAAATCAATGTGCTATGCTGCACGCCGACAGAATACCGCCTGATGGCGAAGCAGAAAGATTTGGCGAAATACGATTTAAGCGCGCTTCACAGTGCCGTGTCAGCCGGCGAACCCTTGAATGCTGAAGTGATCGATGTGTTCCGGAAGCATTTCGAGTTGGATGTACGCGACGGCTATGGGCAGACTGAGAACACCTTGCTTGTCGGCACGATGAAAGGCACAGAAGGGCGCACAGGTTCGATGGGCAAACCGACACCAGGCAACCGGGTGGAAATCATCGACGATAACGGCGAGCCTTGTGCCGTTGGAGAAGTCGGGGATATCGCTGTGCATGTCGAGACGCCGGCGCTGTTCAAGGAATATTTCAAAGACGCCGAGCGGACGCAAATGCAGTTTCGCGGTGATTATTATGTAACGGGCGACAAAGCGTCGAAAGACGAAGAGGGCTTTTTCTGGTTTGAAGGGCGCGGCGATGACATCATCATTTCTTCAGGCTACACGATTGGGCCGTTCGAAGTGGAAGATGCACTCGTCAAGCATCCCGCCGTACAGGAATGCGCTGTCGTCGGTTCGCCGGATGAAATCCGCGGGACGATCGTGAAAGCGTTCGTCGTCTTGACTCAAGGGCATGATGGCGGAGAAGAGCTCATCAAGGAACTCCAGAACCACGTTAAGGAATTGACGGCGCCGTATAAATATCCGCGCGCGGTCGAGTTCCGCACCGAGTTGCCGAAAACCGCATCCGGCAAGATCCGCCGCGTCGAACTGCGGCAAGCCGAAAACGCAAAAAAATAATAATTTAGCCAAAAGCCTCCGCTTATACCGGGGGCTTTTGCTGTATTTACTTTCCAATAGGGCAGGCATATAATGGGTCTATTATTTCGTGAATAAAAATATTTTAAGAATGGTGCGCGATGCGAAGATGACGGAAGAGAAAAAAGGAACATTACTGACGATTTTAACTTATACGATTTGGGGATTTCTCCCGATATTCTGGAAACAAGTTGACCATGTGCCCGCTGATGAATTATTGGCTGGCCGCATTTTCTGGGCGTTTTGGCTGACGCTTGGCTTTATCGTGCTGACAGGAGGCGGCAAGCGGTTCGTGGAAGATGTCAAGTCTTTATGGAAGTCGAAGAAAACCTTCTTCCTGCTCATGCTTGCTTCGTTTCTCATCTCCGCCAACTGGTTCTTCTATATTTATGCGGTAACCAATGACCGGATCGTCGAAACCAGTCTTGGCTATTACATCAATCCGTTGATTTCTGTGCTGCTCGGCTCGTTCTTTCTAAAGGAAAAGCTGTCGCCGGCGGTAAAAATTGCGTTTGTGCTTGCCGCAATCGGCGTTTCGGTGATCACGATTTCCTATGGCACGCTTCCTTGGCTCGCGCTTGGCATGGCGTTCAGTTTTGCGTTCTACGGATTGATCAAGAAGACCATCCAATTGAATGCGTTAAGGGGGCTTGCAATCGAGACACTGTTCGTGCTGCCGTTTGCAACCGCCTACTATGTTTATTTGTTTTCAATCGACCGTGCGGCATTCCTGCATAGCGGCGTGTCGACCGACCTGCTCGTCATCCTCAGCGGCTTTTTGACTGCTTTGCCGCTATTGCTATTCGCCATGGGCGCGCCGCTCATTCCTTTGTATATGATCGGCTTCCTTCAATACATTGCCCCGAGCTTGATGCTGTTGATCGGCGTCTTCCTTTATGGGGAGAAATTCGGCTTAATATCGGTCATTTCCTTCTCGTTTATCTGGAGTGCTTTGATCCTGTTTACTGGATCGAAAATTGTGGAGGCAAGGCGGACAAGGAAGAACCGCCATTTAGTTGGTGCCGAATTTAGCGGAAAGTGAAACATTTTGAATGCTACTGCGTATAGTTAAATGGAATACTTAAGGAGGGAACTGAAACATGATGAACACAAAACGATGGATTGCCTTGCTGGCCGCTGCTGCTTTGCTGGTGATATCTCTAGTCATTAACTCGGCTTTTTCAGTGCTGCAATCGGATTTCACTTCAGGCTTTGACGATTGGACAGGCATGGAACAGACGGCTTTAAGCGAACAAGTGGTTGAGTCAGGCGATACGTCCAACCGGATTGCCGTATTGAATGTGGACGGGGCGATCCAAGATACAGGGGAGTCTTCCGTATTTGCCGCTGCCGGCTATAACCATGATTTGTTCATGGAGCAATTGCAGGCTGTTAAGGAAGACAGCAGCGTCAAAGGAGTTGTGCTGCAAGTCAACTCCCCTGGTGGAGGGGTCGTTGAGTCCGCTCAGATTCACGATAAGATTAAGGAGATCCAGGAGGAAACCGGCAAGCCGCTGTACGTTTCGATGGGTGCCATGGCTGCATCAGGCGGTTATTATATTGCCGCGCCAGCTGAAAAGATCTTCGTCAGCGAAGAAACCTTGACAGGATCGATCGGCGTTATCATGCAAAGTGTCAATTATGGCGAATTGGCAGAACGCTACGGCGTGGATTTTGTCACCATCAAATCGGGGCCATACAAAGACATCCTGAGCCCGACACGTGAAATGACAGAAGAAGAACGTGCGCTTTTACAAGACATGCTCGACAGTTCATATGAAGAATTTGTCGACGTTATCGAAGAAGGGCGCGATATGACCGAAGCGGAAGTGAAGGAATACGCGGACGGGCGCATCATGAACGGCCGCCAAGCAGTTGAAGCGAACCTTGCGGACGATTTCGGCTTTGCAGAAGATGTCATCCAGGCGATGCGCGATGATTTCGATCTAGCCGATGCCGAAGTTTTCGAGTACGGTGCAGGAGATGACTGGTCCTCACTTTTCGCGATGAAGGCAGGCTCATTTTTCGGCATGGACATGGAAACGAAGTTCATCTCGGATATGCTGTCCCAAAACAGCGGGCCGCGCATGATGTATCTATACGGTGAAAACTAAGGAGGTGGAGAAGCATGACTGATCACGTCAACAATGATGGGGCGGAGCGAGCGGCTGCAACTCCGCCGGTCCGGCCGGAAAACGATCAGATTCTTTTTTATGAACGCAAGCCGGCTGGTTTCTGGATGCGCTTTTGGGCGTATTTGATTGATATCCTGGTTATTTCGGCAGTTTCTTCTATTTTGATCCGCCCGTTGTTTGCGCTCTTCGGGTGGGAAACGGCTGAAACGGCATGGTACGCGCCTTATGCGATTTTGACAGCGATTGTCTTTTACGGTTATTTTGTCCTGATGACCAAATTTTTCGCGCAGACGGTCGGCAAGATGATTTTCGGCCTGCGTGTTGTTTCGCTGAAAACGGATCGTTTATCCTGGTCCACTTTATTGTTCCGCGAATGGATCGGCCGCTTCATATCAGTGACGATCTTGCCTTTGTACTGGATTGTCGGCTTTACGCCATTGAAGCAAGGCGTACATGATTTTATCGCGGACACGACCGTTGTCCACGAGGAATCCTACCGCAAACAGCAGATGGCGAGAAAACGGCTGGAAGGGTCTCAGTTGCAAGAGAGTGAAAGCATTTAGTATGATAAAGGTAATCTGAAAGGGAGGCGTTGCAATTTGGTACAAATCACATTCAAGCAAAACCCTGTAACATTGCCAGGCAATGAAGTGAAAGTGGGCGATCAGGCACCGGATTTCACGGCGCTATCGAATAGCCTGGAACCGAAGACCTTACACGATTTCAAAGGCAAAGTGCTTTTGGTCAGTGTCGTTCCATCACTCGATACAGGAGTATGTTCCGATCAGACAAAACGCTTCAGCGATGAAGCGGCATCACTCGGAGAAGACGTCGAAGTGCTGACGGTTTCCTGCGACTTGCCATTCGCGCAGAAGCGCTGGACAGAAATTAACGGTGTAGACTCGATCACGACATTGTCTGACCATCGTGACCTTTCGTTCGGTGAAGCGTATGGATTGACGATGCAGGAATTGCGTTTGTTGGCACGTTCCATTTTCGTAGTCGACACAGACGGAAAAGTTGCATATGTGGAATACGTGGCAGAAGGCACCGATCACCCTGATTACGACAAAGCACTCGAAGCAGTTAAAGAGCTGACAAACTAATACCAGGAAAGGTTTCCTTATTGAGGACGGAGATTTATGAATTCATCGATGGAAAGCATTTTTACGGCGATTGACAATGAAACGGTGTCGATCCAAAAACAGGAAGAAAATTCCTATTTGGAAAGTTTGCTTACGACGACCGAGCGCTGGCTGGACGGGCAATTAACTATCGCACAAGACGCAACGAAAGAAGATATGCGAAAAGCGATCCAGCTGTCGATTTTGAAAGGCATGAAAGAGCATGTCCAGCCCCATCACCAGATGACGCCGGATGCTCTCGGCCTGTTGATCGGCTATCTAGTGGAGCTATTCGTCAAGGAACAACAAGCGACTGTCCTGGACCCAGCTGCGGGCACGGGCAATCTACTGTTTACGGTAATGAATTATTTAGATGGCCGCATGAGCGGAACAGCTGTCGAACTGGATGACCTGTTGATCCGCCTTGCTTCGAATATCGGCAATTTGATCGAGCAGCCAGTGACCTTTTATTTGCAGGATGCCCTGCAGCCACTATTGATCGATCCGGTCGACTGCGTCGTTTCCGATTTGCCGGTCGGTTATTATCCGGACGAAGCGACTGCATCGAATTATGAACTAAAAGCGGAAGAAGGCATGTCCTATGCCCATCACCTGTTCATCGAGCAGTCCTTGAAGCATACGAAAGAAGGCGGCTATTTGTTCTTTGTCATTCCACGCAACATCTTCGAGTCGCCGCTTGCCGGGCAATTGCATAGCTTCCTGAAACAGCAGGCGCATATTCAGGCGGTGATGGAACTGCCGGAGAACATCTTCAAAAATGCCCAGCATGCAAAAGCCGTCTTGGTTTTGCAGAAGAAAAAGGACGGCTTGAAAGCTCCGAAAGAAGTGCTTCTTGCGCGTGTCCCGAATATGTCGAAGCCGGAGACGATGGCGAAGTTCTTCACACAAGTCAACGGATGGTTCAAAGAAAATAAATCATGATACAAGCCGGCCCTATCCGGATAGGGCCGGTTTTTTATCAGGTTGTGCAGAAATTCAGCAACCGTATTTTCCGAAGCTTATCGCTCGCTTTCCGTGGGGCGGGAATCGAGCCT
>NZ_JAPEHT010000083.1 GCF_028823615.1 Planococcus sp. A6 | reverse complement strand
CGTATTTGTTCTTCACGGCGATTGAGACGGTGATCTCAAGCATCGAAATGGATGAAGTCAAAGTCGCGAACAATAAGAGGATGAAGAAAATAATGATCAGGAATTGCCCCATGAACAATTGGTCAAAAATGGCCGGCAAGATAATGAAGACAAGGCCTGGCCCCTGATCCGGCAAGTAATCAAGTGCGAATACTGCAGGGAAGATAATCAATCCAGCCATGATGGAAATGACGATGTTTAGAGTCACCACGCTTACAGCTGATCGCGTCAAATTCTCGGATTTCTTAAGGTAAGATGCATAAGTGATCATTCCGGCGACGCCGACGCTCAAGGAGAAGAACGCTTGCCCGAGAGCGACAAGTGCCGTTTCGAAATTGAAGAACGACCAGTCAGGCACGAACATAAAGCGGACGCCTTCCATTGCCCCGTCAAGTGTCAACGAACGGATCATCAAGATGACGAAGAAGATGAGCAAGGCTGGCATCATGATTTTGCTGGCGCGTTCAATGCCGGCCTTGATGCCGCCTTGGACGATCCAGATGGTTAGTCCCATGAACGCTGCTTGAGCGATCAGCACTTCCCATGGATTGCTGATGATGCCGCCGAACAACTCGGCAAAATCTGCATCACCGAGCCCCGACAATTGCAAGGTTACGGCGCGTACTAGATACGACAGCACCCAGCCGCCGACTACACTGTAAAAGGAAAGGATCAAGAAAGAAAAAATAAATCCGGACCAGCCGATCAAATACCAAGGCTTTCCGGGGGCTTGTTTTTTGAGTCCGCTAACGGCATCTGCCTGTCCGCGGCGCCCGATGACGAATTCAGCAAGCAAGATCGGCAAACCGATCAAGACGGTGCTCAAGATGAACAGCAAAATGAATACGCTGCCTCCGTTTGCGCCGGTTTCGTATGGGAACTTCCAGATCGCCCCGAGGCCGATTGCACTGCCGGCTGCTGCGAGTATGAAACCGATCTTGGACGTCCATTGTTCACGTGCTTTCATAATTGGTTCCTCCTAAATCGATTAGATTTTACTATTTTACACGAGCCTTTCAGAAAAAAATAGAATTATTTAAAAATACCATGAAATTCTTCTGTATAATAGAAATAAAAGGAAATTCGCGGGAAAGAGAGCTGATGGAGAGATGGATGAAAACAGCAATCCAGTAAGCGGGAATAGTCGAAACGAGGAACGGGACATGGCCCAACTGATAGAAGCGCTCAGGCGATTTGCTTATCAAAATGGCATGACGGCCGAAAAGACAGATTTCTTTACCAAGCAGGTCCAGGAACGTGCAGTTAAAACGGATACTACGGATGACCAGGAGATAAATCTCTATCGTGCCGCTGCAAAGCAATTAGCGCAATTTCCCGATCTGCAAAACGACGGCAGCTTGATTGGCTTTCAAGAAGATCGTGAAAGCCATTTGGCGCTGCAATCACTTCCGGTCAATAAGCGCATGGCAGCTGTTCTCCATTTGGTAAATGGCCATAAAATATCTTTTGCATCACGAGTGCTGCAACTGGAAGAACAAGAGATGCTCGGTTACATAGACAGCGCAAAAAGCGAATTGGCAAAAAAGTTGGCCATAGAAGATCAACAAGAACTGACGCAACGGCTCGAATTCCTGGCTAAATCCATCAAGCGGGTCAAGCTTCCAGGTCGGGAAGCACCGATTGAAGAAAGCCCGGTTATTGATGAACAGCAAAAAGAGCAAGTACCGAAAGTGAAAAAACCGGCCATCTGGCTTGTTGCAGCATCGATCGCTTTGCTTGCCGGAGTCGTCGGGGCATCCTTTTTCTTCGACAGCTTCCGCCTACCATCTGCCTCGGAAGCATCAGAAGGGCAGCTGACGCAGGAAATGGCAGATGAGATGGAACAGCAATACGAGGAAACGAGGGAAAATGCCAAACAACGCTTAGGGGTGGAAGAAGGGCAATTTGCGGAGTTCACCTTTGTAGCTAACGCCGATCAAGAAAAAGACGAGCTGTTCAGCCGCAGCGAGCTGCAACAGCACAAAGACGACGCGGAACTTTTCACTCAACAGATGGAAGAGTTGATCTGGATGATCGAAACGCCGAAAGGAATGGGCGAATCCTTAGCGAACTCAGGCCATATGCCAATCGATGAAATGGACCGTTTTATAGAACTGTATTTGACGAAAACAAACGAACTGCAGGATTTTGCAGAAAACATTTTAAAAAATAACGAAGAACAATTACCCGCTGCATCCGAACATTATGGCGAGCCGCAGTTATTAATAGAAGATATCCCGGACGCATCTGCTGAACTGGAGCAATTGCTTGCTGCATGGCCAGAATACGGGCTGCGCTTCCGTCTGTCAGATCCTGACAGGATGCATTTGTTGACAAAGGATACGGAATCATTGCAATGGCTTCCGCAATTCCAGACGCATCCATTTGCGAGTATGTATCTTGAAATTTTTTCTTACTACCCTTATTTTGATGAGCAAGGCTGGCTTATAGAGCCATTCCAACTCTCCCACGAATTTTACAAGATGCTCTACGTGTTGGTCGAAGAACCGACCGATAGTGAACTAAAGGCCGAAATCGAAGTCATATATGAGCAAACCGTCTGGCAAATCACCAAAGGCGCGGAACAGGAGATTTATGCAGAAGGTGTTGTCAAACCCGAAATCCGCGAACTTTGGAAAATGCTGACCCTTTATGACCCATTGGCTGCAATCTTAGTGCCGGTGATCGATGAAATGGAAGACAGCGGCTGGCAGCAATCCGACTCTTTGGATCGCTTGGAGTATGGAGACAGCCTGAAGATGCTCAAGCTGGAACAGCAAGGGCAGCTGAGTTCAACCTTGCCAAACGGTGATTTTCCATTAGAGTCGGAATTGGTAGACTTGGCGGACTTCGATTACGATCGCGTCAAGGAACTGTATGCGCGTTTCAAACAATCCTATGATATGGATTTGCTAGCCGGCGTGCAACCGCTGGATATTTACTTCCTTTATTTTTATGCCAACCAGGAGAAAGACCCGGCAACGATGTATCATCTTTTGGCGGACAGCAAACTTAAGCCAAGCCTGGAGCAGTATAAGGCAGACTGGGAGCAGATTCCTGAATTGACGGAAAATGCACTTTGGGTAGAAATTCAGCAAGAAATGACGCAGCGCATCTACAAGAAAGTGATGATCCAACCGATGGTGATGTACGAAGAGCAAGATATCGGATTCCACCGTGCCAATCCGCTGCAACCGGCTTTAGTGACGGAGCGGGACCGTATCTGGCTCGTTCAATACCAGCAGCAAGAATTCTCTCAAGCGCCGGATCCGGAGTTGCAGAAACAGGGTATGGAGGCGTTTAAAACATTGGCGAATCAAGAGAAACTGCCTAAAAATACGTCGCCGCTCGTCGTCACCTATGCCTTATTGCATGCAATCGATCAAGAAGACGCAGCGGTCGCCAATGCCTTGCTGGCCCCCGGGACCGAGGGTCAGGAAATCGAGTTTTGGCGCAATTTTGCCGGAAGTCATCAAGTCGCAGGTTTCGATAATTTGAGGTCAGTGTCATTCACGGCAACGGATTTAAATATCGAAAATGAAGTGGATGCCAGTCTTGAAATTTTATATGAAATAGAGGACACCAGTGAATGGTCCGAACATTTGAATATGAAGAAAACGCCCGATGGATGGCGCTTCGAGTTGTTTCCTAGTTACTGATTTTACTCTTATAAGGAACCTGTGCTATAATATACAGATGCCAATAGGTGTACAGTAATTTAGATAAAGACTAGGAGCGGTTAACTATGACAAAAACGTATCAAACAGGAGATAAAGTCTCCGGCAAAGTAACAGGAATCCAGCCATACGGTGCATTCGTTGCACTTGACGACCAAACACAAGGACTTGTCCACATTTCAGAAATTACGCACGGTTATGTGAAAGAAGTCAGCGAATACTTGTCTGTTGGACAGGAAGTAGACGTGAAAGTATTGGACGTCGATGCTAAATCGAAAAAAATCAGCTTGTCGATAGCCGCCGGCAGCTCAAAAAAGTGAAAAGCCGCGTCAATCTCTTCAGTCTCATGTGAACGAGAGCGACTCTGAAGGCTTCAACACTTTGAAAGATAAAATGCAGGAATGGATCAAACGTTCCGGCCAATAAGAACTCAATAAAACGCCCAATCGACATTACGTCGATTGGGCGTTTTTTTTGATCTTCCGCAGGCGGTATTGAAGGTTCTGGCGGCTCATGCCGAGTGCTTGGGCTGCCTTTGTCACATTACCCCCGAAAAGATCCATCGCTTTTTCCAAGTAATACATTTCCGCTTCTTGCAAATACTCCTCGAGCGGCAGTAAATCCTTATCGGAGCGGACCAGGAAATCTTCCGGCTGCAGCGACCCACTTTGGGTTTTTAGCTTAAAGTGATGCGGTAGCATGGAAGCTGTCACGACTTCTTGTGTCGTGACGAGTGATGTGATTTCATCCAACAGCAATTCGAGTTCTTTCAAGTTGCCCGGCCAATCATAGCTGAGGAATAATTTCTCCACTTCATCTGACAAAGAGCGTATGACCGATCCGACTTTCATGCGGTGCCTGGAGAAATAATCATCGACAAACGGCAGGATGTCTTCTTTCCTGCGGCGCAATGGTTCCACTTTGATGGTCATGGCCGAGAAGAAATAATATAAATCTTTTACTAGAGTATTAGAAGAGATCAGTTCGACGGGATCGTCACCGACGCTCGCGACAAAATAGCAATCGCCTGCCGCATGCCGCTCGACGACTTCAAGCAATTGCATCTGCAAGGCGCGCGGCAACAAGTCAATGCGCTCACAATAAATCGTGCCGTGCTGCATGCGTTCAATTTCCTTATCCAACTCGTCAATCAACCGGCTATCGGTGCCGTGGCAATACAAGATATGCATCGGGAGCTCGGAAGCATGCGCGGAATGAATCGCTTCCGCGAGAAGTTCTTTTCCGGTACCTGATTCTCCGACCAATAACACGGGCAGTTTCGCGGCTGCAGCTTTTTCTGCACGGGCAATGATGTTTTTCATGCTTGCCGATACGGCAGTCAAGCTCGCGAACGTAATCGGTTCCTCGTACTTTTTTAATGGTTGGTAGATGACCCGCTCCAAAGTCGTGACATCCCGTGCCAGTTCAATCGCCCCGATCAATTCGCCGTTCTCGAAGACTGGATAACTATCGTTGATGGTCGTAATCTCTTGGCCTTTACGGTTCCAGTACGTTTGTTTGATGTTCAATATCGGGGTGCCGCTCGTCAGTACTTGCAGCAAAGTGCTCTGTGTTTGGTCGAAACGGAACATTTCCAAAAGCGACCGGTCCGTTAATTCCTGAAAATCGAAGCCTTCGATTTCCCGCATCTTGCGGTTATATAAAATGGTCTTCCCTTTGCTGTCGATGGCGTGTAAACCTACAGCCACGTGGTCTCCAGCGAATTTATAAAAAGGGGCCAAGTCTATTTGCGCATCGTTCATGGCCATCACTCCAAAACTTTTTTGACTTTTTAGATTAAAATACTTGAAAAACGCAATAATCTTTTGCATTATTATAAGTGGAAACAGATTAAGAGTGCAAATTTTTTTTGCGCTCGCTCAATTATAAGGAGGATTCCCAATGATTCCCTACAAACATGAACCATTCACAGATTTCTCGATCGAGGAGAATCGCAATGCATACTTGGAAGGCCTGAAAACGGTTGAAGGATACCTCGGCCAGGATTACCCGCTAATTATCGGCGGAGAACGCGTAACGACTGAAGACAAAATCGTTTCATTCAATCCGGCGGATAAAGAAGAAATCGTTGGGCGCGTCTCCAAATCAAATAAAGAACTCGCAGAAAAAGCTATGCAAGAAGCGGACGCTGCCTTTAAAACATGGAAAAAAGTGAAACCTGAAGTACGTGCAGATGTCTTGTTCAGAGCAGCAGCGATCATTCGCCGCCGTAAACATGAATTCTCTGCGCTACTTACTAAAGAAGCAGGCAAGCCATGGAATGAAGCAGATGCAGATACTGCAGAAGCAATCGATTTCCTTGAATACTACGGCCGCCAAATGCTGCGCCTAAAAGACGGCATGCCAATGGAAAGCCGTCCTGGTGAATACAACCGCTATGACTATATTCCACTCGGCGTCGGCGTTGTCATTTCTCCGTGGAACTTTGCGTTCGCAATCATGGCGGGTACAACAGTTGCAGCGATGGTAGCAGGGAACACGGTTCTTTTGAAGCCAGCTTCAACAACTCCGGTTGTCGCTTATAAATTCATCGAAGTATTGGAAGAAGCGGGCATGCCTAAAGGCGTCGTCAACTATATTCCTGGTCCGGGATCTGAAGTAGGCGACTATTTGGTCGACCACCCGAACACTCGCTTCATTTCATTCACTGGTTCAAAAGAAGTCGGTTTGCGTATTGCAGAACGTTCTTCTAAAGTGAATGAAGGCCAAATCTGGATGAAACGCCTGATCGCTGAAATGGGCGGCAAAAACACAATGGTTGTTGACAACAATGCAGACCTTGAGCTTGCAGCACAATCCATCGTCAAATCTGCTTTCGGCTTTAGCGGCCAGAAATGTTCTGCCGGATCACGTGCGGTCATCGTAGAAGATGTCTACGACGAAGTACTTGAACGTGTAGTGGAATTGACAAATGAACTAACGATCGGCAACACAGTTGACCAGTCGAAATTCATGGGTCCCGTCATTGACGGAAATTCGTACAAAAAAATCATGGATTACATCGAAATCGGCAAAGGCGAAGGCCGCCTAGTTGCTGGTGGAGACGGCGACGATTCCACAGGATTCTTCGTGAACCCAACAGTCTTCGCTGACTTGGATCCACAAGCCCGCATCATGCAGGAAGAAATCTTCGGGCCGGTTGTCGGATTGATGAAAGCAAAAGATTTCAAAGAAGCGATTGCTATCGCCAACAACACAGAATACGGCTTGACTGGCGGCGTCATCACCAACAACCGCGAACACCTCGAGTATGCGCGCGACGAGTTCCATGTTGGTAACTTGTACTTCAACCGCGGATGCACAGGCGCAATCGTAGGTTATCAGTCATTCGGCGGATTCAACATGTCCGGTACCGATTCAAAAGCAGGCGGGCCAGACTACTTGGTTCTTCATATGCAAGCACAAACAACTTCTGAGATGTTTTAATTATTCGCTTAATGGTATAATGATGCACAAAAGGCAGACTCCGTGTCTGCCTTTTTTTAAAAAAGGTTCCGTTAAGCGCATACATCTATGAGTAGTGCCACATCGCCTTAAGAGCTCAGCGGGTCTACCCTTAATTAAAAGGAGGAATTTGGAATGACACAAACACAATCAATCATCGAAAAAACAGAACAGTACGGGGCAAAGAACTACCATCCACTGCCAATCGTCATCTCGAAAGCGGAAGGCGTATGGGTCACGGATCCAGAAGGCAATAAATTCATGGACATGCTCTCTGCTTATTCAGCAGTGAACCAAGGCCACCGCCATCCGAAAATCATCCAGGCTTTGAAAGACCAAGCCGACCGGGTGACTCTCACATCACGCGCTTTCCACAACGACCAATTGGCGCCATGGTACGAAATGATCTGCAAAATTTCAGGAAAAGAAATGGCCTTGCCGATGAACACGGGAGCGGAAGCTGTCGAAACTGCAATCAAAGCCGCACGCCGCTGGGCATACGATGTCAAAGGCGTTGAAGAAAACAAAGCAGAAATCATAGCATGCGAAGGAAACTTCCACGGACGCACGATGACTGCCGTCTCACTTTCATCTGACCCTGAATACCGCAGAGGCTTCGGCCCGATGCTTCCTGGCATCAACATCGTGCCGTTTGGCGATTTGGAAGCATTGAAAAATGCCATTACGCCAAACACTGCAGCCTTCCTCATCGAGCCGATCCAAGGCGAAGCCGGGATCATCATGCCGCCAAAAGGCTTCTTGAAAGCAGCGCGCGAACTTTGCCGCGAAAATAATGTCTTGTTCATCGCTGACGAAATCCAGTGCGGGCTTGCGCGTACGGGGAAAATGTTTGCCTGCGAATGGGAAGAAGTAGATCCGGATATGTACATTCTTGGGAAAGCACTTGGCGGCGGAGTATTCCCGATCTCTTGTGTCGTTGCAGATCACGAAGTACTTGGCGTCTTTAACCCAGGTTCACACGGCTCTACGTTCGGTGGCAATCCGTTAGCTTGTGCTGTGTCGATTGCTTCGATGCAAGTCATTCAAGACGAAAACCTCACGGAACGCTCGCAGGAGCTCGGCACTTACTTCATGGATGAACTGAAAAAGCTTGACCATCCTGTAATCAAAGAAGTCCGCGGACGCGGCTTGTTCATCGGGATGGAATTGACTGAAGCTGCGCGTCCTTACTGCGAACAGCTAAAAGAACTCGGGCTTTTGTGCAAAGAAACGCATGATACAGTCATCCGTTTTGCACCGCCATTGATCATCACGAAAGAAGAGCTAGACTGGGCACTTGAGCGTATTCACCAAGTGTTCACAAAATAACAATCGATGTGGCAAATGGAAGTTTGCCATGTTACACTAGATGCGAGTAATTACTAAAATACAAAGAGGCGAAACTAAACAATGGCTGAAAACTTGAACTTGTTGACGTCAACGCAGGATGTCATTAAAATTGCATTGGATAAACTTGGATACGAAGATTCGATGTATGAACTTCTGAAGGAACCGATGCGGATCTTGGAAGTGCGTATCCCGATCCGGATGGACGATGGGAAAACCAAAGTGTTCACGGGATTCCGTGCGCAGCATAACGACGCTGTCGGCCCGACTAAAGGGGGAGTCCGTTTCCACCCTGATGTGAACCGCGACGAGGTTATCGCGCTTTCCATGTGGATGACATTGAAATGCGGAATCGTGGACTTGCCATACGGCGGCGGTAAAGGCGGCATCATTTGCGACCCGCGCGAAATGTCCATGCACGAAATCGAAAAGCTGAGCCGTGGCTATGTACGCGCCATTAGCCAGATTGTCGGACCGAACAAGGACATCCCTGCGCCGGATGTATTCACAAACTCGCAAATCATGGCCTGGATGTTCGACGAATACAGCAAGATTGACGAATTCAACTCACCAGGATTCATTACAGGTAAGCCGATTGTGCTGGGCGGCTCACAAGGCCGTGACAAAGCAACTGCACAAGGCGTTACGATCGTGATCAATGAAGCAGCGAAAAAACGCGGACTTGACATGAAAGGCGCACGCGTCGTTATCCAAGGATTCGGCAACGCGGGCAGTTTCTTGGCGAAGTTCCTCCACGATGCAGGAGCCAAAGTCGTCGGTATTTCCGATGCTTACGGTGCACTACACGACCCAGAAGGTTTGGATATCGATTATCTTCTCGACCGCCGCGACAGCTTCGGTACCGTTACAACGCTTTTCGACAATACCATCACCAATAAAGAATTGTTCGAAATCGACTGTGATATCCTGGTGCCGGCAGCAATCGCCAACCAGATCACAGAAGAAAATGCACACGATATCAAAGCTTCTATCGTAGTCGAAGCTGCGAACGGGCCAACAACGGCTGAAGCAACGAAGATCTTGACAGATCGCGGAATCTTGCTGGTGCCTGACGTGCTTGCAAGTTCAGGCGGTGTTACAGTTTCTTACTTTGAATGGGTGCAGAATAACCAAGGTTATTACTGGACGCAGGAAGAAGTTGACGAGAAGCTCGAGAAGAAATTGGTGGAAGCTTTTGAGAACGTATACAATGTAGCTACTAACCGCAATATCGACATGCGCCTTGCCGCTTATATGGTCGGTGCAAGAAGAACTGCAGAAGCCTCACGCTTCCGTGGATGGGTATAAAAAACAATCGGTGCAAGAAGAACTGCAGAAGCCTCACGCTTCCGTGGATGGGTATAAAAAACAACCGCTCGGCTGATGCCGAGCGGTTTTCTTATGCTCAATGTTTTGCTTTTTCAGGATTGAAAATTCATAATGAAATCTGAACGTATATCGGAGGAGGAGATTAGATGAACGCATTTTCTTTCTATAACCCAGTCAAATTGATTTTTGGCAAAGGGCAATTGGAAGCATTGAAAAACGAAGTGCCGAATTATGGCAAAAAAGTATTGGTTGTATACGGCGGAGGCAGCATCAAGAAAAACGGCCTTTACGACGAAGTTATGGCCACACTAAATGACATGGGCGTTGAAATCCATGAACTTTCGGGCGTTGAGCCAAACCCGCGCCTTTCAACAGCAAAACGCGGAATTGAAATCTGCAAAAAAGAGAATATCGATATGCTGCTAGCAGTTGGTGGCGGTTCTGTCATCGATTGCACGAAACTCATTGCAGCCGGAGCGAAATACGATGGCGATGCATGGGATTTTGTCACACGTAAAGCGACTCCTGAAGAGGTCTTGCCATTTGGCACCGTATTAACATTGGCGGCAACAGGCTCTGAAATGAACGCCGGTTCTGTTATCACGAATGAAGAAACAGAAGAAAAATACGGCTGGGGCAGCCCGTTGACATTCCCTAAGTTCTCTATTTTGGACCCAACATACACGAAATCCGTGCCACGCGACCACACAGTATACGGCGTAGTGGATATGATGTCGCATATGTTCGAACAGTATTACCACAACGCGACGAACACGCCGGTACAGGACCAGATGATCGAAGGTGTGCTGCGAGCAGTAATCGAAACAGCTCCGAAGCTCATGGAAGACCTTGAAAGCTACGAGCACCGTGAAACGATTCTATTTGCCGGAACGATGGGGCTTAACAACTTCCTACAGATGGGCTATAACGGAGACTGGGCATCTCATAATATTGAGCACGCAGTCTCTGCGATTTATGACATTCCACATGCAGGTGGCTTGGCGATTCTATTCCCGCAATGGATGCGTCATAACGTTCCAGTTAACCCGTCGCGATTCGCACAAATGGCTACCCGTGTGTTCGGCGTCGATCCATCAAACAAATCTGAAGAACAAATCGCAAACGAAGGAATCGACCGTCTCGTCGAATTCTGGACATCGATCGGCGCTCCAAGCAGCCTGAAAGATTACGACATCGATGATTCCCGTTTCTCGGACATCGTTGACAAAACATTAGTCTATGGCGAGTTCGGCAATTTCAATAAATTGAACGGGGAAGATGTAGAAAAAATTCTACAAGCTTCGCTATAATATAGAAAAAATCCCGATGCATAAGGCATCGGGATTTTTTTATTCGGGTTTCTTCAATGAATCGGGGCGCTTACTTACATGCACCCAGTGTTTTTCCCCATCATCTGCATCGAGTGACACAATCACATCATCGACGCTAGGCTGGCTCAAAATAAGTTCAGCCAAACGGTTCTGCAACTCGTCCGCTTCTTTGACAGTCAGGTTAGGGTCAACCTCCACCAAGGTTTCAACGTGAAGAAATTCACCCTCTTTTACTACTTCCAGTTCACGGATGTCTTTGACGGAAGGTCGATCAGAAAGGAGATGTGCAATGTGATTGACCATCTGTTCATCTGTTTCCCCAATGACACCACGTGCATTATCCAAGAAGATTTTCGTCACGACATAGAACATCATGAAGCCGATTGCAATGGATGCCGCACCTTCAATTTGCAGGAATCCAGTATAGTGTGCAATCAAGACAGCAACTAGGGCCAGCAAACCACCCGAAGTTGCGACTAAGTCTTCTAGGAAAACCAGTTTTGTAGCTGGTTTTGCACGGTTTAAATGGGTAAAACTTGTAGTAAGCGGAGCAAGTGCCCCGCCTTTCACGCCAGCTTCATGCAGAACTTCTTTACCAGCTTTGTAAAGTACAAACAACTCAAGTAAAATTGCGATTGATAGAACGACAACGCTGATAATAAAGCCTTCTGCTTCCATTGGGTGCAACATTTGGTGCCAGCCCTCACGAATGGTTTCATAAGCCATGATTCCCACAATTAGAACGGCTGCAAGCAAAACTAAGTTTAACAGGCGACCAAAACCATTGGGAAACCTTTTGGTTGGAGCTTTTTTCGATAATGCAGAGCCGATGAAAACAAAATATTGGTTCGCTGCGTCACCGATCGAGTGCATCGTTTCTGCGAACATGGCAACATTTCCGGTAAAAGTAAAGGCGACGCCTTTCATAATAGCAATAAACGTATTGATGAGTGCTGCATAAAGAGATGGTTTATTTCCTCCCTTTAACAATCCGAAAAATTCTCCCAAAAAAACTCCTCCTTTAATTAATCATTTCGATGTCCACTTGCTTTACGCTACTAATAGAAGAAATTTCCCTGTACAGTTCGATAGTTTCTTTTCCTTGTGCGTATGACATGCGAATCGAAAGTTTGTAGTACAAAGTTCCATTTTGCTGTTCAGGATGAAGAATCGACAAGTCTTCAATAGTCATGCCACTGTATTTAAGCTCTTCCAACACTTCGCTGATAGCTTCCTCTCCAGAAACATAAATAGTCAGTCTAGCTTCTGCCTGTCTCAGTCGCTTAGGGCCAAAATGGAAAAGGAGGGGAGGTAACACTTCGATACCTATAAGAACTAATAAGACAGCGGTCACTGCTTCAATGTAAAAGCCGGCGGCCACGGCAATGCCGATTCCGCCAGACCCCCAAATCATTGCTGCTGTAGTTAATCCCGAAATGGAATCATTCCCTCGCTTCAATATAACTCCGGCGCCTAGAAATCCAATACCTGAAACAATTTGTGCTGCGAGCCGTAGCGGATCCATTGTGATATTTACACCTTCATTGCTGCTCGATTCTGCAATGTAAGCAGACTCAATTGAAATAATGGTCAATAAACAGCTGAATGTGGCAATGACCATACTTGTCTTCAAACCAACAGGCTTCCTCTTTAATTCCCTTTCCAACCCTATAACTAAACTTAAAACAGCGGCAATCGTTAATTTCATAAATGTCTCGAATGAGGAGATTTCGAGCGCGCTGAAAAATTCCAAGATCACAACCTCCATTTCACTTTGCGGTTGAATGTGGAGTCGGCAAATGGCAAACTGAAAAGTGATGTCAAAATCTAATTTAGCAAGAGGTGCCTAATGGAAAAACCAACGATTCACCCTTATATACCCATTTTGATCGGAGTCATCTCAGTAGCGATGTCTGCAATCTTTGTAAAGATGACCACAGCTGATGCAGGCGTCACTGCATTTTACCGGATGTTATTTTCTATTCTATTAATGGCCCCAGTATTCCTCTATAGCTATCTGCCTGAAATAAAGAAACTAAATAGAAGAGACTGGGTATTTTCAGCAATCGCTGGCATTTTCTTGGCTTTTCATTTTATTCTTTGGTTCGAATCACTTAACTATACTTCTGTAGCGAGTTCTACAGTTCTCGTAACATTGCAGCCTCTTTTTGCATTTGCAGGAACATACTTCTTCTTTAAAGAGCGCCTCTCTGCAAAAACTTTAATATCTGGAGCAGTTGCAATAACAGGAAGCATTGTTATTGCTTACGGTGATTTCCAAGTAAGCGGAAGTGCATTGTTCGGTGACATACTTGCGCTAATTGCTTGTGCGCTGATTACTGCATATTTATTATTCGGTCAAGATGTTCGGAAGCGATTGTCTTTAGTGACATACACATTCATTGTGTATAGTTTCAGTACTATATCGCTATTTTTCTATATTATTGCTAAAGGGGAGTCGTTTGGTCCTTATCCTAAGGAAGAGTGGATGTGGTTTCTTCTATTAGCTCTTATCCCAAATCTTCTTGGACATACTTTATTTAATTGGGCAGTGAAGTGGGTGAGTACAAACGTAATTTCCATTGCTATTCTATTTGAGCCAGTCGGGGCAGCGATCCTGGCGTATTTTATACTTGGAGAATTGGTTAGCAAATCGCAAATTATAGGAGGGAGCATTGTTATCGCTGGGCTTTTATTTTTCGTAACCGACTATAAAAAAATTAGAAAAATCTTTTTTCGGAAAAGCGCTTGATTTTTTCAAGCGCCCGGTATATAGTAGTAAATGTCCTCGAAACAAGCCGATAAAAATATTTTGAAATAGTATTGACATCGAGTTTTAAAAAGGATATAGTAATCAAGTCGCCAAAACAAGGCGCACAACATGAACCTT
>NZ_JAPEHT010000082.1 GCF_028823615.1 Planococcus sp. A6 | reverse complement strand
CCGACCCAGAAAATTGGAGGCCAAGCGGGTTGCCGATTGCAATGACTGGCTCACCTGATTTCAGTACCGAGGAGTCGCCAAACTCTGCGACTGTTTCAATTTGTGCCCCAGGGACTTTCAGTACAGCAAGGTCGGTCCAGACATCCGAACCGAGCACTTCCGCTTCGAGCTCTTCGCCGTTCGCCAAGGTCACGACGACTTCTTTAGCGCCTTCCACTACGTGATGGTTCGTGACGACGAATGCAGTGTCCCCTTGTTTTTTATAGATGACGCCCGATCCTGCCCCTGCTTCTTGCGTAGAGGTTTGGGCAAATGGATTATTGCCCGCTTGCAGGTTGGAGACGCCGACCACAGCATCTCCCGTCGCATCAACGGTTTCTGTAACATCTGTCGTGACAATCGCCGAGTCGCTTTGCAGTTCACTGCTTTGGACGCCGGCAGTAGCGGATTCCGTTTCCCCCAAATCGGTTCCAGTGACTAGCGTGCCTACCAGCAACGCACCTGCCAATACGCCTCCGAAACTGGAAGCCATATAGCGTTTCCACGGATTCTTCTGATTGTTTTGCGGTGTTGTATTATAGTAGCCCATTATTTTTCCATCCCCTTTAATGATTGGTTGTCGTTTGCCTTGTGGCTTTCGATATTCTTATCATACAAAGCAGATATGAAAAAATTATGACCAAACATGCAACAGAAATGTAAAGTTTTCGATGCGGGCAGATGCAAAAAAACCTGCCGCAACAACCGGCAGGCTTTCAATGTTTCAATTACTTATTTGATTGTTTATGTGGCAGACGGATCGTGAATTTCGTCCCGCTGCCTTTTTCGCTTTCCACCGAGATTTTCCCGTCGTGCAAATTGACCAACTGGCGGACGATGGAAAGCCCCAGCCCGAACTGGCCGCTTCCGCGAGACATATCCGCTTTATAGAAGCGGCGCCAGATCATCTCCAATTCATCGACCTCGATGCCGTCTCCGGTATCTTCCACTTCCAGAACGGTCGCGTCAGCTTCCGCGCGGGCGCGCAGGAAAATATCGCCGTTATCGGTGAATTGGATACTGTTTTTGACAATATTCACCAGGATTTGAATCAACCGGTCCATATCCCCGTAGATCATCTCACCTGGCTCGGCTTCGATCAACAAGCGATCGCCTTTTTCGGCTGCCTGCATTTGTAGCTGTTCCTGAATGATTTCCAACAGCTCTGCCGCCTCGATTTCTTCTTTCATGAGCGTCACTTGATTCGACCGGATTTTCTCATAGTCCAGGTTTTCATTGACAAGGCGCATAAGCCGCTTCGTCTCATCACTTACCAGGCGGATGCCTTTTTCGCGCTGTTGTTCCTCGATCATGCCGCTCTTCAAGCCTTCGATGATGCCGGCTATTGTGGTAAGCGGCGTCCTCATCTCATGCGAGACATCCGCCATAAAGCGCCGCCTGCGGTTTTCGAGCTGTTCGATTTCTTCATTGGAGCGCTGCAATTTGTCAGCCATGACATTGAAGTCATGCGCCAAATCCCCGAATTCGTCAAAATTTGATTCCGGCAAATTGACTTGGTAATGCCCTTCGCTGATCATCGAAGTCGCTTTGCGCATACGCTGCAGCCGCGTCACGTGAATTTTGGCAAGCAACAAACTCAAAAGCAATGCGAATGGCAAGGAAATGGCGATTACTGCGACGAGCGTCCGGTTCAATTCCGTCACCATTTCCCGGATGCCGCTTACAGGGGAAGCCAACAACACGCCGCCAGCGAGCGTGCTGCCTTCAACGTATGGCAGCGCGACAAATGTCATCGACCGCTCAAAGCGTTCGACATCCCGGTAGACGACCAATGTCTCGCCGCGTTCGATGACATTCCATTCCTCCGGTGTCAGCTCGACCGACGGGAAATTGCCGTTGATCGGATACAGGATCCGGCTTTGCTGGTCGAAGACGATGAAATTGATGTTCTGTGCTTCGAGCACCGTAACATAGGATTGCAGATCCGTGCCCGGGCGCGCCTGTTCCAGTTCCTGTAGGATTTGCTCGCCGTAGCGCTCCAACTCCTCTGCCTTATCCGAATACGCCACCCGCTCGCCGTAAAAAATGAACAGCGTGCTTAAAATGGCCACCGCAAACACGAGGACACCCATATGGCTCGCGATCAATTGATAGAAATACTTAACCCGCAAGTTCTTCAAATTTATAGCCCACTCCCCACACCGTATGGAAGAGCTGGTCCCCTTCCGGAATTTTCTTGCGCAGCCGTTTGATATGGACGTCTACCGTCCGTTCATCGCCGTAGAATTGATAGCCCCACACTTGCTCAAGCAATTGCTCACGGCTGAATACTTGCTTCGGATGCTGCAGGAAAAAGACCAGCAGATCAAATTCCTTCGGCGTTAGATTGTCGATCGCTTGGCCGTCTTTGACGACTTCGCGTGTTTCTTTTCTGACATGGAAATGGGAGGTGCGGATGCCGTCCTCGACCGCTTCATCTTTTCGCGCCCTTCTGGTCACCGCTTTGATGCGCGCCATCAAGGTCAAAGGGCTGAACGGCTTGGTCACGTAATCATCTGCTCCCATTTCAAAACCGATCACTTGGTCGGATTCACTGTCTTTCGCTGTCAGCATAATGATGGGTACTTCGCTTCCCGTCTCGCGGATTTTTCGGCATAAAGCGATGCCGTCCATTCCCGGAAGCATCCAATCCAGGATCAACAGGTCGAAATCCTCTTCCTGGAATTTACGGTAGCCTTCCAGCCCATCTCCAGCGAACTCACCTTCCAGCCCTTCTTTTGAAAAAAACAATTCCAGCATCGAGCTGACACTCGGGTTGTCTTCCACTACTAAAATTCTCATAAGTCCCACCTCCAAATTTACGGTTCACTCTCTGTGTTAAAACAAAAAGCCGCCCTAAAAACGGGGACGGCCACATGGTTCAAGCATTCTTTTCTCGCTTTTTCAGCTTATCATAGAGGCTGCCGATCATTTCATAATCGATGGCGATATTGTTTTCGTACGCATATTTCACGCCGTAGCCGAGCGCCAGTGTCATGGAGCTCGCCACTGTACCGCCGATGATCGAGCCTGCCCCTGGGACAAACTTCAACGCCTGGCGGTAAAGGGTATGGCCGATCGTCTGCGTTGCAGTAATGACGATCATGTCTTTCGCCGCTTTTTTCGTCAAAGGCTTATCGTACAGATTCGACAGTTTGACGATGAGTCCGACCTGCAGCGTCGTCAGCGGCAATACGTCCGACCCTGGGATCGGTGACGCGCCGATGATTCCCGCTGAGACCCCGGCCCCCACGATCCAGCGCGTGGCAGCAGACGATTTCTCTTTCATGCTTTTGGCGAAGAGCAGGTCTTTCCCCTTCTTTTCCAGCAACAGCAAAATTTCCTTTTTCAGCAGATCCAGGTTCTCTCCCGTTTTCGAAGACACCGGGATCACTTTGTATTTATTGTTCGTATGCCCTTTGATGAATCTAATGATCGATGGGATATCTTCTGCCGCATCGATTTTATTCAGAACAATAAGGATGTCTTTATTATGTTTTTCGATCTCGGCGAATTTTTGCTTTTCGCTATCTGAAAAAACCGTTCCGGCAGCATTCAGGAAAAACAGCACGACATCCGATTGCTGGACGAACTCTAAAGTCTTTCTCGGGTTTTCATCATTGGGGTCATTAAGCCCCGGTGTATCCATGAATTTGATGTTTTCGAGGCCGCGGATGTTATAAGGGTCCACGCTGACTGTTTCGCCAGGCATCGGGTTGGTGCTGGCAATTTCTTCACCGATGATTTTGTTCACCGTCGTCGATTTCCCGGCATTGACTTCACCGATCAATGAGATCAATAAATCCTGCTCGAGCGTCTCGCTCACTTTTTTCATCTCATCTTCAAACACTTTGTCCATCGCACGCATGACTTCATCTTCGAATTCCTTAACCATTGCCCAGTCTCCTCCTTCAAGATACTTATCCCTATTATAAAGGCTTCCGGCGCTTGCGACCATTTTCAGCTATCATCCGGCACTCGTCAGCAAGCCTATTTCATAGTAGCATGAAAGAAATATGTGAATTAAAAAGGAGTGCCTGTCATGTGTGAACGCCCTCGCGTCATCGGGCTCGATGTCGACCCTGAAACCCGCTGCCGCCATTACCATTCGGAAAATGACCGGATTGCCATCCGCTTCCATTGCTGCGGAAAATATTTTCCTTGCTTTGCTTGCCATGAGGCTGCGGGCTGCGGCGATACTTCTGTCTGGCCAAAAGAGCAGTTCCACGAGAAAGCCATTCTTTGCGGGACATGCGGCAACGAGCTGTCCATCCGCGACTATCTCGATTGCGCTTCTTCCTGCCCGCGTTGCGCAGCTGCTTTTAATCCCGGCTGCAACCTACATAAGCACCTGTATTTTGAAACATGAGTGTGTGAGTTCAGCTGTCTGCATGATGCTATAGGGGAATCACACTATTTTTATCACTTTTGTCCCGCTCAAGAAATCGTAAAATGAACGCTTCTGTTTCGAAAAAAAAGGCAGTTGTAATGTATAAAATCATTAATCCATAGATGCTCCCTCCGATAATTGCAAGGGACAGGGGAATGCTCTCCTCTTCAGTCCGGATTAAACGGTAGACGAGGAAATGGGACAATTCCCAAGGTAAAAACTTAAGTGCGACCCGAATGAACGAACGGACGATGCCAATTCCTTTCCCATCCCGTCCGACCACTTGTAGATTCATTTTCTTCTTGCCGAACGTGCCACGGAAATGTCCGGCATCAAAAACTGCGAAGTATAATGAAATCGGCAAGGTGACGAGCAAGAAACCAGTCAACTGCGCGATGCCAGGAGAAGATTGAAAAAGCTTTTGAATTTCCGGGAATATAAAAACTGTCAGCACTGCGACCATAAGTAAATAAAGCACAATCCCTATATAATCCAGCATGAAAGCTTTCAACCGGATCCACACCCCTGCTGCAAGCATCTGGCCACCCCAATTCCTTTCTTCTTCTATTCTTCAACCTACTTGTCCTTTCCTTTTATCCATAGAAAATGCCCCTTCCCCAAATCCAAGTAGCGCATGGTTTTGGCGAAGGAGCATTTTTCATTTCACTTTCAGGCACATTGCGAATTGCTCGCCTTTTTTACCCATGACTCTTCTGCCGGCATCTTCAAAACCGGCTTTTTTGTAAAGGTTCTGGGCTGCGATATTGCGCGCATTGACGCCGAGCACAACTTCGTCAAAAACCTCAAATTCTTTTCGCAGAAAAGCAGGCAGAGCTTCAAGTGAGCCCGTTGCGATACCGCGCCCTTGAAATTTCGGATTGACGGAGTAGCCGCGCAACAGCAAGGCTTTCGGGTTGTCAGAATAGCGTTTCCGGTCCTCTGATTCATCCAGCTCGAAAAATCCGGCCACTTCGCCGCGCGCGCGGATGACGATGAAATGCTTTTTGGGATTCCCCGCGTCCCGCTTGATGAGCTCCTGCGGCATCATGGTGAACTCCTGCTGGTCCGCCGGGAGATCGTAGGAGACATTTGTTCTTTTTGTATAGCAATGCAATGTCACTTCACTTTTTCTAATCACGAAAATCGGTCCCCCTACACGAGTTATTCATTCTCTAACGTTACGACAACGACTTCGGGTAAATTGAAAACACGCAATGGAAATCCGCTATTTCCGAGTCCCCGGCTCAACACAAGCTGTGTATCACCTGATTCGAAGACGCCTTCTGTCATGCTCGGAAACCAGCCCTGCCCTGGGGCAATCAAGCCGCCAAGGCCTGGAATGCGAATCTGGCCACCGTGTGCGTGCCCGGCGAAAACGACATCGATGCCTTCGCTTGCATAAGTCTCCAACTGTTCGGGCCGATGGGCAAGCAGCAAAGTAAACGCGTCATTGAGCTCAGCTTCTGCGATGCTATTGCGCGTAAACTCCTCTTCATGAAGATAGATATCCATTAACGGATCGTCGATGCCCGCAATTTGTATAGCTTCTCCGTCCTGTTCCCACATGAGTGATCGATTGCGCAACACTTCGACACCGCGTTCTTCCAAGGCTGGAACGATTTCATCATCCAGCCGGTTCGATGACACTTCATGGTTGCCAATGACATAATACACTTCGCTCATCTCCACCAGCCCGTCGACAGCCGCCAAACTTCTCTCCAAATCGTAGCGGTCGCTGTCAATCAAATCTCCGGTAATGAAAATGGCATCCGGGTTCGCCGCTTCGACTTTATCCAGCAGGGATTGCTGTTGGTCTCCAAATTCAGCATTGTGAAGGTCCGATACTTGAACAATGCGTTTGCCGGCAAATGCATCCGGCACTTTGTCCGATTGGACCGAATATTCGGTCGTGACAATCCAGTTATTATTGACCCAGGCAAACCCCAGCATGAGCAATGCCACAAAAATCAATGCAATCAGTTTCTTCATATTTTATTCCTCAATTCGTTAGTATGGCCCGTGTGTCCATTGTATTGGCCACTACGAGTCCTAGTTTGGCATGCATATTCTCCGATTAAACGGCCAATCCACTGGAGCATAAAAGCTCTCCAGCGCTGCGCCAAATCCTGTTCTTATTCTACCAGCATTCGCCCAAAAGAAAAGCAATCAGCTAATCGCTGATTGCTTCTATACTTTCGCTTTTGCACGGTTTCTTTTCGAGAACCAAATGCCCAGTGCCGCCAGTCCTATCAGGCATACTAGCGAGATCGCAAGCGTCCAGATCAGCGCTGTCATATCCGGTCCGATATCCAGGAAGTAAGCCGCGTAATTCGGAAGTTTCAATGGCGACCATTCCCAGCGGCTGCCGAACAGGCTGTCGATAAGCTGTAGAATAAGCAATGCAGCAAGCGTGAACCCGGCAGCCAATCCTGCATTTGGCATCGACGCGCTTGCAAATAACACCAAGGTCACGACCAGCACCATCCACAAACTATACGTCGCCGCAAACGCCAGGAACTCCCCGAACGGAACCGCTGAAAACAGCACAGCCGTGTAATAATAACCCGCCAAAAAACACCGCCACTATGGAAGCCATAAGCCATTTACTGAGAAAATAGGATACATACGATAATGGCCTTACATATAAAAGAGTCGCCGTTCCATTTCTGCGCTCGCCAGCAATGCTCCCCATATAAGCGAGAACGAGGACGAGCATGCCAATCAGCTGGAATTGACCCATGACCGCAACCAGCAATTGTTCAGGTTCAGGATCCGGCAGTTCGATCACGGCACCATCCGGCAAACCGCCTGTGGCATCGAGAATCTGAGGAAGGTAATAATTCGATAAAGGTTCTGTGACGCCTAACAGAATAAAGACGACGGGAATCCAGAAAATCTTAAAGTTGCGCAGATTCTCACGCCATTCCTTCAATAGCAGTGTCGAAAATTGCTTCATTTTCCTGCCACCACCTTCAGGAAAATATCTTCCAGGCTGGCGGTCTCTTGCTCGACCCCAACCACGGGCAGGCTTTTAACTGACAAGAAACGGAACACGTCCTGCATGATCGGTCCTTCCACTTTTACAGGCACAATAACTGCTGTGCCTTGAACGGCAGCTGGCCACGGTGATTCACGCATAAACCTCTCCGCAGCGTTAGTGTTTTCAAAGCGAATCCGAATTTGCGGGTCCGCATAGCGGCTGCGCACCTGGTTGAGGGAGCCGTGTTCCACGAGGCGCCCATTCTGCAGAAACAATAGTTGGTCTGTCATTTCTTCAGCATCGTTCAAAATATGGGTGGAGTAAAGAATCGTCGTTTGGCCGAGCAGTGATTTCAATAATTCCATCACTTCCCTTCGCCCAGTCGGATCCAAAGAAGAAATCGGTTCGTCCAATAACAGCAAGCTTGGCTGGTGCACCATCGCTTGCGCCAGCCCGAGCCGCTGCTTCATGCCTCCTGAAAAACCGCTGATTTTCTTATTGGCCACTTGACCTAGCCCGACAAACCCCAATGTCCGTTCTGCTTGCTGGCGGGCTTTTCTGGAATCGACGCCGCTTAGCTTGGCAGCCATTTCCGTAAATTCCAAAGCGCTCAGCCATGGAAAGAATCGCGGATATTGAGGTAAAAATCCGATTGATAAGTTTTTCTTGCGCTGGATTTCTCCTGCACTCGCTTCCAAAAGCCCAGCAAGCATCGACAGCGTCGTGGTCTTTCCCGCCCCGTTTGGGCCAATCAATGCCGTTGCACTGCCTTCTGCAAGCTCGAAGCCCAATCCGTCCACTGCTTGTTCAGTGCCGAAGCGCTTTGTTAATGACCTGACTTCCAATACGTTCAATAATTCCGCCTCCCTATGACAAAGTACAGAATCGGTCCGATAATATTCAGCAAGACGATGATCGCCGCCCACATCCACTTCGGACCGTTCGGATTCGGATTTCTGATCAAATCCACTAATGCGAATATCATCAATGCGATCTGCAAAACCAAAATGGGCAGCACCAATAGAATTGTACGTTCATCCAACATGTCCACGTTCCCCCCTGCATCTTTTTTCTCTATTGTTATTTCGGTATGGCTGTCGGCTCTCCCTGCAACAGCATAAAAAAAGACCGCAATCAGCGGTCTTTCCAGCACTCATCACATTACCATTTCAGTTTAAGCAGCACTTGCCGAAGAGCATCCCTGTGCTCTTTGTTGATCGGCCATCCGTCGATTTCCTCGAGCAATTGCTGACGGCTGCCGAAGCCTTTGACAAACCCGTTCAGCCGGGCTGCGAAAGTCGACGGCGTCAGAAGCCCCAGCTCGGGATAAAGTTCTGCCAATTGTTCAAGGGCTTTCGGATAGCGTTTTAAATAATATTTCTGATGGCGCTCCTCCGCTTCCGTAAATCCGTCGAACGGCCGGATTTCTGTTTCAACCGGCTCGTTCAGTTGCTGCTCTTTTTCTATCTTCAGTTTCTCAATGACGTGCTTTTGCTCTTCGGACTGCCAAAACAGCAAGGAAATGTATTGGCGCCCTTTGTATGCGTCGCGGTTCGGGTAATGGCTGCGCCAAAATTCCCTGACGATTTCTTCAAAGCGGATTTGTTCAGGATTAAATGCCACTTGGATGGTTTCCGTATGGTCCCCCATCTGCCGGTATGTGGGATTGTCCGAAGTGCCGCCTGCATAGCCGGTCCGTGTCCGGATTACGCCAGGCAATGAACCGAACTGTGCATCCGGGCTCCAAAAGCAGCCCATCCCGAAGGTTGCGGTTTCGAGATTCATTGTGTCGGGCAAGTCCTGTTCAAGTGCTGAAATTATTGTGTTCTCCATATGAGGTTCCTCTCCTTAAGAGCCGCGCTTTGTGCTTTGGGCCATTTTTCCTTATGATAGTAGCAAGGAGTCCATCAAACAAATCGAACGAAAGCAGGTGTATCTTCATGACTGCGCGTAAACAGGACATCACCGCTTATTTCCGCTCACTTGACCGGGGTTCGTTCATGGATCGCCATCAGCAAGATGCCGGGCGAGACGAAGCTTTGCCAATTGGATATGGCCAGACGATTTCACAACCTTCACTCGTTTTGGAAATGACGGTTGCCCTCGATCTCGAAGACCATCACAAAGTGTTGGAGATCGGCACAGGATCGGGTTTCCAGACAGCGCTTCTGGCAGCTTTTTCACGTGAAGTCTATACAGTCGAGAAGATTCCGCAGCTAGCTGAGAGCGCAAAAAAGCGGCTCGAAGCGAAAGGGTTCGAAAACATCTCGTTCCTGCTGGGCGATGGCAGCCTCGGCTGGCCTGAACATGCACCGTACGACCGGATCATCGTCACTGCTGCCGCCTCGGATATTCCGAAAGAATTGGTGGACCAATTGGCAAACGGCGGGCGCATGCTCATCCCTGTCGGCAATCAGTACAGCCAGGACCTTCTCGCCATCGACAAATCCAGCGATGGGAGATTAGAAAAGACGGCGCTTGAAGCGGTCCGCTTTGTCCCATTGAAAGGGAAGTATGAAAATTAGTGTATAGTAAAGTGACGAGGATTAATCGCTATCCTTTGAAGCATTGCGCAAGACCGACCAGCCAAGCAAAAACAGGAAAGCGGCTGTTCCGAGCCATAACGATTCGTAGAAAACAGGGTCCCCAGTGTCCCTGACTGTATGAAGATTCAACAGCAGGCGGAATACCAGGCTGTCGAATACCAGCAACACGCCGCCTCCAATCAATGCACTGCCTGAAAAGCGCGCTGGCCAAAAGGCTTTTCGCCTGGCCAAATCGGCAGCGATCCATAGAGACAACACCGTCAATGCCCAGCCGATGACCTGGTAAATTCCTTCCCCGGTCAAAATCGCTTGGGGGCCATTGCCTTCGTAGAAATGATGCCATTGCAGGAAAAAATGGAAAATGCTTTGCTCGAGCACTGAAAACATCCCGGCTCCGAACAATAAGCCCGCCCAAAAATTCCGTGAAGTGTGGACGCGCCGGTTTCTTGCTGTCGTAAGATCTGTCTTGCGTTCTGCCGAAACCATTCGATCCACCCCTTTTGAATTCCGTCCGTATCCGTTTTTCCATTTATACCCGCTATGCCGGCCCCTTAATCGTTATTGGCCGTTCAGTGCATTGCACGCCCAATACAATAGACATTGCCTTATCCGGCAGACCAATTACATTACCCAAGGAGGCGATCCATTTGCAGAATTCAAAAACCATGCAAAGCGAAATCGGCGGCTATATTTCAACCGTCATCCGCGAACACTTCGGGAAAGGCCCGACATCTGTATTCGTGATCGTGAAACCACCCTTTGTCATCGTCCACCTGAGAGGTTTCCTAAGCCCGACAGAAAAGATTCTGCTCCAGAAAAACGAGTTTAGGCGCGTGATGGAAATCCGCCATTTGCTGATCGAAGAGCTGAAGCCAGATATTTGCGCTGCCTTCTCCCGTGCTTCTGGCGAAAAAGTCGAATCGATTTATTCCGATTGGCATCTGGAAAACCAGACCGGCATGCTTATCGGGGTCATGGCTAGCCGGGATGCTACAACTGAATTTGACTGGCAGTCCGACGCGACGCAAGAAGCCCTCCACGATTCAGTCGTGGAAGCCAGCCGCAAAGCCGAAAAGAAACCCGAAAGCACCGAGCTGTTCTGGTTGAATGACCGGACCTTATTGATCGAACGCACAGGCTTCTTGGTGGAGATCGAACGTGAATTGATTCGCAATGGGTTGGCCGAAGAACTGAAACAAGTGAAACGGCCTCTCGAAAAGCGCTTGCTTTTGAAAGAAACCCCGTTCCCTGAACTACTTAAACGGGATATCCGTGAGATTTTCCTCGATTGGGAATTCTCGACGGATATCAGTTACATCCTCGTGCTCCTTGAACCGAGTAGACATTCTTAAAATGAAAAAGCCGCCCAATTGGCGGCTTTTTTCTCTATCCAATTTAACCGACAGTCGACTGTGCAGTTTGGCAATGCGGGCAATATTCATATTCCTTTTCTGCCAAACCCTCCACATACTCCATTTTATCGGTAAACTCCCTACGCTCTATAGGCGTTTGCAAAAAGCCGCAACTATCTCCTGCAAACTGGCTGTGATGGATTTTTTTCGTTCGATGATCTACAAAATAACCCATTTCTGCTTCCCCCCTATAAAAAAAGCCGAAAAGAGCCTCTCAAAATGAAAGGAATCTTTTCGGCTTTGCCTCCGGCGCTATGGTCCGCGGCATTTGACCTGTTATATGCAGTTATTGCTATTCAATGATTCCTATTGTACAGGAACACCTACTGCGTGGCAAAGAAATCACTCCACGTGAAACCCAGCTTCTTTAATGAGAAGGATTATCTGGCTTTCCTTGATCTTCGTTTCGTCCAGCTCCAGTTTGACTTCGCCATCTTTCACATCCACCAAAGCCCGTTCAACCCCTGGCTCATTCAGCAATAAATCCTCCAGTTCGTGAATCGGACGTTGTGATTTCGCTTCCGCTACATAGATCGTCATTTTTCTCATCATCTGCACTCCTTCCTGTATATTCCCTGGGAAATATTAAAACTTCATTGCCAATTTCCCCTCTTCCAATACGAGACTGGCATTGAATTTTTTACCGTTCTTCGATACGAAACCTTTAATGACCGGCGTTTTCCCTTTGGTGCATAAGTATTCGATATGTTTTGCCGTTAACCTTTTTTTCAAAAACACCGCCGGGAATGATTGCTTGCAGCCATTGGCATGTTCTGTACAGCCGTAGGAGCCTCTGCGGGAAACAATCGAGCCTTTTCGGCAGCGCGGGCAGATCGCAATTTCCGCTCCTTGCAAAGCAGGCATCTGGTCCGGCATGCCGTTGCTGCGCAATTGCTCCGGCACATCTTGCAGCAGCTTCTCAATGAACTTTCCGATCGTGGCGAGAAACACTTCCGAGGAGCCTTCGCCTTTGCCGATTTTCTTCAAATAGCTTTCCCATTTCGCCGTCATTGACGGGCTCGAGAGCAAATTGCCTTCAATGGCTTGGCACAGCATGCGCCCTTTTTCAGTGACTGACACAATGTTTCTTTTTACTTCGATATAATTATGGCGCTTTATCGTTTCAATGATTCCGCTGCGCGTCGCTTCCGTCCCGAGCCCTTCGACTTCCTTGAGGATTTCGCTATCGGCTACATCTTCCGCGAACTTTCCGCAAGTTTTCATCATGGCGATCAATTGCCCTTCTGTATACGGCTTTGGCGCGGTAGTCATGCCTTCAACAATGGCAATCGCTGCCGCCACTTGCTCGTGTGCCGCCAATTCAGGAAGCGGTGGGTCCTGTTTTGCTTCTTTAGTTGTTGGAAATAAAGATTTCCATCCTTTATCGAGTTCTGTCCGGCCCGTCGTATGGAACTCAAGCCCTTTGACATCAGTTACGACTTTCGTTTCGGCATAACGGTAATCCCGGTGGAACATGCCGAGCGTCGTACGCATCACTTCTTCGTATAAATTCCGTTCGTCCTGCGGCAATCCTTCGATTTTACGGGCTGTTGGCAAGCTCTTCGTCGGGATGATGGCATAATGCTCCTGCACTTTTGTGTTATCGACAAAACGCTTTTTCGGTATTTTCGATGCAATCGGGAACGGTGCATCGATAAGCTTTTGGTAACTCTCAACTTGGGCTGACAAATAGCCGAATTCCGCCGAAGTGATATGGCGGGAATCGGTCCGCGGGTAACTCACCAGTTTTTTCTCATAGAGCTTTTGCATCGCCGACAGCACTTTTTGCGGGCTGTATTTCCATTTCCTGTTCGCGGCTGCCTGCAAGCTGGATAAGGAATGCAAAGGCTGCGGGGGGATATGTTTTTCCGCCGTCTTCAATTCTTTGATATGGCCTTGCGCTTTGCCGTCCGTCAACTCATGAACAGCCAGGAGCTCTTCCGCTTTTTTGCGCTCTTTCGCTTTCAGCTTGGCTTTTCCTTTATAGCTGCCTTTCGCGGCTTTGAATTTCCCTTCGATTTCGTAAAACTTCTCCGGCTTGAACGCCTCGATTTCCTTTTGGCGCTGATAAATCAAAAATACGGTTGGCGTCTGAACCCGCCCAATCGCAAATACTTCGTGGATGCCACGTTCTTGAAGCAACAGCGAGTAAAGCCTTGAGCCGTTCATACCGACCAGCCAGTCACTGATCTGGCGCGCCCGCGCTTCTTCGTACAGGCGCAGGTCTTCCTTGTTATCGCGCAAATTGCGGAAGCCTTCGCGCACTTCATCAATTTCGAGTGAATTGATCCACAGCCGTTTGATTTGTTTGCCACGCACGCCGGTCTGCCGGTAGATGCTGTAGAAAATATTCGAGCCTTCGCGGTCTACGTCGCAGGCATTGATGACGGTATCGGTTTCTTTCAGGAGTTTTTTGATGATATTGAATTGCTTCGACTTGCCGCGGGCTACTTGGAATTGGTATTCGACCGGCAGAATCGGCAAGGAAGCGAGCGACCATTTGCCCCATTTCGGGTCGTAGGCTTTCGGCTCTTTCAATTCGACAAGATGGCCGATGCCCCAGGTAATGAACGCGCCTTCTGGAAAGATCGGATTCGGCGCCATTTCCATATAGCCTTCCCGCTTCACCGTCTTGAACGCATCGCCATACGCTTTCGCCTGGCTCGGCTTTTCGGCTACAATTACTGGTTTCATGCTGTTCTTCCTTTCCCATGCTCTTTGTTTCATTGTACTCTTTCCACTGAAAAATCCAAATGAAAGCTTATTGGCATTTCAGTAGTTAACTGCTTTGTTGGGCGGGTTTTAAATGAAGATAGCGAGGGGGTTCTTGTAGCAATGTTCCTGGAGTTGAGTCGGGCTTCATTTTGGTATTCGCCGCGCTGCTTTGGGTTGGCCTCTTGCCATAAGCCAAGAAGAGCACTTGTCTTATGGCGTCGGCTCACCCTTGGCGCTTGGCGGCTTGAAGATTTCATTGTACGAAGATTGATTAGATAGATCTGCTTCTATATTCA
>NZ_JAPEHT010000081.1 GCF_028823615.1 Planococcus sp. A6 | reverse complement strand
GGCTCGATTCCCGCCCCACGGAAAGCGAGCAATAAGCTTCGGAAAATGCGATTATCAAGTGTTTCTCGACAGCTTGGAAAGCAGAAGCCTGAGCTTCTGCTTTCATTCCGTCGGATCGTACAAGGTGACGCTTTCGATGTAGTTGATGTATTTCCTTAATTCTTTCGCTTGCTGCCGTGTGATTTCCGCGGCATCGTACATATCGTAGATTTTGGCGCGCCCCATGTCCATAACATTGATGCGCAGCTCTTCTTTTTGCATCTCGTAACGTTCATCGTACAAGGTTTCGGGCTTTCTCAAACGGCTGATCATTTTCCGGTACTCGGTCAAAACTGCTTCGACGATGTCTTTATGTGAAGCTTTTTGATGATAAGCTTCCAAATTCTCCAAGGCGGCTTCAAGTGCCTTCAATTGCACTTCACGGCCAACCTGGTATTCGACCAGGCGAATTTCCTCTTCCTGCCAGTTTTCCCCACGGAACCTGCGCCACGCGCGGATCAATTTTCCTTGCAAATAAATCAGTGTAGACCGGGCGTTATGGGCAATCGCTTCCTCGCGGCGGTTCAGCGAATTCTCGAATGCTGTGTAGACTTCCCGTTCCATGCCTTCTGTCTTCTTGAGCCTTTCGATAAAGCGGCGCTCGGCTCTTAAAGCCCGCAGCCGCACTTCTTTCATGCGGCGCTGGTATTTCTTGTTCGCCTCTTTCGCTTCTTCGCCTTCAGGCTGGACTTGCTGGAAACGCAAACGGTATTCATCCATCAATTCATATGCTGCCGTTTCATTCGCTTCGGTCATTTCCGATTTGATGCGGGCGATCGATGCCAGCAAAATACGCCGTCTTGCTTCTTCCAAGTCGATTGTATCGCCGTCATCGCTTCCGGCCAATTTGCCCTTGCTGAGCAGCGGCAAGCAGGCGGTCGCAAGAAGCAATGTCAAAAGGATTGTCCCGACGGCGAGGAACAGCAGCAGTGAGCGCTGCGGAAAGATATAGCCGCCTTCGATAATCATCGGCAAGGACAAGATCCCGACCATGGTCACCGTTCCGCGGACGCCCGTCAGGCTGACGAATAAAGTCAGCTTGAGGCTTGGCTTTGCGGCATCTTCCATTTTGCCGAAACGGTATTCGTAGTGGGAAAATAAATAGGCCCAAATAAAACGGATGCCGAGCAGCATGGCGGTAATCGCCAGGACATACGACAGCAGGACGCTTTCATCCATACTCGGATTCTCCAACGCGCCGCTCATCGCTCCCGGGATGTTGAGCCCGAGCAGCAGGAAGATGATGCCGTTCAGCACGAAGGTAATGATTGTCCAAATATTTTCCGTCAGCATCTGCTCTTCTGCGACCAGCGCTTCGGTATCTTCCTGCACGAGCGAATGGACGATTCCGCCGACGACGACGGCGATAACGCCGGATGCGCCTAATAACTCTTCCGCGACAACAAAGATGATAAACGGCGTCATGATTTGCAATAGCGAATGGAACGTAACATCATTGATCCCTTGTTTGCGGAACAATAAGCGGATGCCGACGAACAGCAAAGCGATCACGGCTCCAAGAAGCGCACCCGCCAAAAACTTATAGGAGAAATTAAAAATAGCGGAGTATAGCGAGAAGGTTCCGGTGACGACTGCAGCGACTGCATAATTAAATGCGACGAGCCCCGAGGCGTCATTGATCAGCGACTCGCCGCGCACCAGGCTCAGGACATTGCTCGGGATACGGACGCGCTGCGAGATGCCATTCACGGCGACAGGGTCCGTAGGCGACAGGATAGCAGCGAGTGCGAACGCAGCGGCAAGCGGAATGTCTTCAATAAGCCAGTGGATAAAGTAACCGCCGATCAAGGTCGTCAGCAGCACCAGGATGACGGCGTTGCCGAAAATCGGCCCCCGCATGCGCCATAATTCCTCACGCGGAAAATGCCGCCCATCGTTGAACAGGAGCGGTGCGATGAACAGCAGCAGAAACCATTCGGCTTCCAATTCAAATGTAAAATCCTCGAAGACCAGCACGATGATCGTCCCGAGCGCCACTTGGATAAGCGCTGCCGGCACTTGCGGCACGTAGTGGCTCACTACATTGGAGACGAGAAGCGCGATCAGCAGGACCAAGATAGTCAGCAATAATTCCATCGATATTCCCCATTTACTTGTGATGATATGTGTATACCCCGTTTATGTTTTCGGTTATCCATTTCTTGCTTAGTTTCTAATTAGAACACATCCGTTTCGGGTAAACTAGAAGAAAGTACCGGTCGAAGGAGGTCCAGAACTTGTCACGTCAATCCTACCGCAAGGAAAAAAACCAACTGACTTATACCCAGCAGCACCTCGCCAACGAGCGCACCTATCTCGCTTGGATCCGCACAGCGATTTCCATAGTCGGCGTCGGGTTCTTGGCCACGAGCCTGCATTTCACGATGGGCGTCGTGCGCAATCCATTTGTCGATTTGTTCACGATCATACTCGGTATCTTCGCTTGTATTTTCGGCCTAGTCATTATTTTTACGGCCACGCGCACTTACCGGGAAAAGCGCCAACAGATCATCCAGGAAACGTTCTACTCCTCGAATTTGCGCATCAGCATGATTTCCACGATGCTGTCGATCATGATTATCATGGTCATCATCTATTTCTTTATCATTATGTGAATCATTTGCGGCTGAAGTTTATTAGCTTTCAGATCTGCCGCCAAAAGACAGGATATTTATCATACTTAACCCATAAAATCCCTAGTTATTTCCTCACGGATATAGTATTCTGAAATCAATCGGTCTGACGAATACACGCTGTTCCCGCCCTGTTGTCTGGGCAGGACACCCGAAAGGAATTGACTCATGGCGACTCTCCCAAAATGGTTTATCGTTTGCCTGGCTGCTATCGGAACTTTGGCTATTAGCGGTGAACAGCCGTCGGCGGCTGACTCCGCCCCGCATGAATTTACTTTGCGCACTGCTCCGCTTGCGGTGATGCCTGAGCGATTGGCGAGAAACCATCGGGTGAGCTTGTCGGCAATCGGTGATGTACTTATCCATGAGCCGCTTTACGAAGATGCCAAGACAGGCACCACGTATGATTTTGGTTCCATGTTCGCGCCAATCCAGCCTTTCCTTGATTCTTCCGATATCACTGTCGCCAATTCCGAAAGCATTATCGGCGGCAGCGAAATCGGCGTCTCTACCTATCCATCATTCAATAGCCCGTTCGAGCTCGGCGATGCCATGAAAAACGCCGGAATCGATGTTGTCTCCATGGCGAACAATCATACTTTGGACCGCGGCGTCCAGGCAATCGAGAACGCCATCACCCATTGGCGGAATATCGGCATGGTGTCAACCGGTTCTCACCTGTCCGCACAACAACGTGCCGACATCCCGGTGATTGAGCGCAACGGCATCACTTTATCATTTTTATCCTATACATACGGCACCAACGGCGTCCCGACACCCGCCGGCCGGCCGTATTTAGTCAATCGCATCGACCGGGAGTTGATCCAACAGGATTTGGCGTATGCGCGAAAGCATTCCGATGTGACGGTGTTAATCCTCCATTTTGGCAATGAATACGAACCGATGCCGACGCAAGAACAAGCGGACCTCGCACTGTTTGCCGCTGAGAACGGCGCAGACATCATCCTGGGCCATCACCCTCACGTCCTGCAGCCGCCTACCTGGATTGACACTGCAGATGGCCGCCGCAGCTTCGTCTTTTACTCACTCGGCAATTTCCTGTCTGGGCAAAAAGGCGTCGAACGGCGGATCGGCGGCATTGCCCATGTGGATATCGAGAAACTGGAAACTCCTGAAGGCTCAAGCATCGCCATCACCAACCCAGCGTTCACCCCGACCTTTGTCCAGCACGACAGGTTTACGGATTTTGAAGTTTTGTTATTGAAAGACATCAATGACGAATGGAACGCCAATACGAAAGCCCATCTTGCCACTTGGATGACAGAACTGGAATTCCGCGAATAAAGGAGTGAATTGATGATGCAGGACTGGAAAACGGAGGAACGAAAAATATATACCCCTGCCGCCGAAGCCCACGCCGTACACATTCCGAAACAATTCTATTTTGTCATCGACGGCCATGGAAGTATCGGGTCCGAGGATTTCCACGAACGCCTTCGCGTGTTGACTGCCCTGTCGGAAGCGGTTCGGGCGATGCCAGGACACGGCTATTGCCCGCCTGGATTTGCGGATTACTCCATTTATCCGCCGGAAACGCTCTACCATACAGACAACCAAGACGGGCGGCCGGCAACTTTCTCGTTGATGGTCCGCCAGCCGGATTTCATCGATAACGAAACGATCGACCGTGCGTTCAATTTGATCCACAAAGAGCGAAAGTTCCCGCTGCTTCCCGAAGTGGCATTCGAGGAGTTCGAAGATGGGCTATCGGTTCAATTGCGCAGCTCCAAAAAGCTTGAACCGGCCGGGGACGCTTTTCAGAAAATCGATCATTTCCTGCTGGCGAATGCCTTGAAGCGCCGCAACTTCCAATACCGCGAGATTTATCCAGGACATGGCCGCGATTTATTTGATGAAGTGGTGTACCGCGTGTTTGTTGAGGAAGCGCAGTAGCTGCCTGCCATGTGAGGGATGCAGCAAGCAAAGGAAAAGCCGTCCCGAAAAGTGTCTTCGCACTTTTTCCGGACGGCTTTTTCCATTACATCTGATTTTTCTTATAGTTTTCGTCTCGCCGGAAGTTCCCGACCACTTCCATCGTCTCGGTGATGCTGACGAAGGCATTCGGGTCGATTTCCCGGATCAAGGGCCGGACAAATGCCAGCTCGTAACGGGTGATGACGCTATGCAGCACTTTCACCTTGGCACCAGTATACGCGCCTTCCCCGTCCGTAACCGTAATGCCGCGGTACAGGTTCGTCAATAGTTTCTTCTTCACTTCGTCGCCTTTTGCTGTCACGACCATCAAGCTGAGCTTAATATGGCGCGTATGGATACGGTCGACGACGATGCCCGTGATATAAATTGATGCCATCGTGTACATCGCAAGCTCCCAGTTGAAGATAAAGCCCGAGATGAACACGACGCCGCTGTTCAAAGTGAACACCATAAAACCAAGCGGGATATCGCGTTTCATTGTCAGCAACAGGCCGATGACGTCAAAGCCGCCGGTCGACCCGTAAAAGCGGATGATGATCCCGACTGCAGCGCCTGAAATGACGCCGCCGAAGACCGATGACAACAAGGCATCTTCTGTCACTTGGACAATCGGGATATACAGCATGGCAATCGACGTGACGGCCACCGAGAAAATACTATTGGCGATAAAGGTCTTGCCGAGCTTCATCCACCCGACAACCAGGATCGGCAGGTTCAGCAAAATCAACCAAATCCCCGAGTTGACCGGCGTCATCAAACCGAAAATCATGGCAACACCGGTAACGCCTCCTGATAAAATTTCATGTGGCAGCAAAAACATATTGAAAGCGATCGCCATAACAATGGAAGCAATGAAAATTGCCCCGAGGCGGTAAAATTTGTCCATTTTTTATTCTCCGTTCATCTAGTGGTAATGAGCGATGCCCGCATTCCGTTGATGGCGATGGGGCAAGGCAGCGATTCACATTATAGGGGGTGCGATCATAGAAAAGCAAGCACTTCTGGTTGGATTTACAGTTTCTTTTCATTCACGGAATATTCGTCATTTGAATGGTGTTTCAAAAGCTTCAATTGAATGCCAGAAAAATTAAGACTAAAATAGAAGAAGACAGTGCACGGCGAGGAGAGATATTATGGATCCGTTAGACATCATCGACAATATGGACAAAATCATGCCGGTGTTCCAGCCGATCGTCAGTGCCGTCAAACACGACGTCATCGGCTACGAACTGCTCGGCCGCTACTTAGAAGTGGACGGAACCAAATCACTCGGCGAATTCTTCAACGACCCGGAAGTTCCGGACGAGTACAAAACTGAAGTGGACCAAAGGCTGCTCGAAATGGCACTCGATCAATTGCTTGCCCAAAACAATGACTGCCTGCTGTTCATCAACCGCAACGCACGCCAATTGATGGCAGGAGACGGCGAAGATTTCCTGAAGACCCTGCTCGAATACCAGAAACGTGGCTTTCCGCTCGAACGCATTGTCCTCGAAATTACCGAGCACGATTTCAATGATGATTTCGATACACTCAACCACTTGCTTTTGTATTTCAAAACTTACGGGATCCAGATTGCTGTCGATCATGTGGGCGCGAAAAGTTCGAACATCGACCGCATCCGCCAGTTGCGGCCGCATATCCTGAAAATTGATATGAGCATCAGCCGTCATCACCAGCCCGATGCATTCCAGGACATCATCCATTCCTTATCGATGCTTGCCCACCGCATTGGCGCCCGCCTGTTATACGAATACATAGAAGACAACCATCAATTGTATTTCGCTTGGAAACACGGTGGGCATTATTACCAAGGCTATTATTTGGCCCATCCGGACCCTGCCCTACTGACGACGGATTCCTTGTCCATCCATGTGGGCGATCAAGTAAAGGAATTCGTCCACCGCGAAAAAGCAATGGTTGGCGAACGCTTGGCTTATACCGCTCGTTCAGAAGAAAAACTCAAACGCTTGATGGGCAAATGGCAAAGCCCAGACTATGCCGACCAGTTCATCCAGGAAGTGCTGCCGCTTTTCGAAGCGGAAAGTTTCCGCATCTATATTTGCAATGGCGACGGGGAGCAAGTTTCCTCCAACTTCCGGAAAACTGCCGGCAGTTGGCAAGGTGAACCGCAGCAAATCGGTTCACACTGGGCTTTCCGGCCATATTTCCTGGAGAATATGATGCTCATGAAAGCGAGTCATAAAGGACGGCTGTCGGACATCTACGCCGATATCGAAACAGGGGAAATGATCCGCACATTCAGCTATCCGCTATCGGACGAATGCTTCCTGTTCATCGATTTAAGCTACGAATTTATTTCTGAAAATGATTATTTATTGTTTCAATAAATCACAGTCAAAAAAGAACCCCTTCGGGTTTTGTCATTTCGCTTCCTTTTCCAGCTTGTCGATATAATGCTTAAGTTTGTCTTTTTGCTCACCACTGATCTCAGGCAGTTCCGGGTTGATTTCCTCCAGCATTTCCACCATCACCTGGGCGATGATCAAACGGGAATACATCTCATCATCTGCCGGCAATATATACCAAGGAGCATGTTCTGTAGACGTGTTTGTCAGCATATCCCCAAAGATGTCTTGGTAATCCGCCCAATGCTCGCGTTCTTCGACATCGCTGAAGGAAAACTCCCAATTTTTCTCTGGGTTTTTCATGCGTTCGAGCAGGCGCGCAGTTTGTTCTTCTTTGGAAATATTAAAGAAGAACTTCACAAACGGAAAACCGTTCTCGAACATATAACGTTCGAAATCGTTGATCTGGCGGTAGCGCCGGTTCCAAACTTCGCCGTCGATCAATTGATTGGGCAGCGGCTCTTCTTCAAGGAGATTATGGACTCGCGTCGCAATCACTTCTTCGTAATGGGAACGATTCAAAATCCCAATTTGCCCGCGCTCTGGCAAAGCTTTGTGCAAGCGCCATAAATAATCATGCTTCAATTCCTCTTCGGTCGGTTTTCCGAGCGTCGTCACTTTCAGCCCTTGGGCGGTCAAGTTCGAGAACAGGTAAGTGATGGCTTCATCTTTTCCCGCCGCGTCCATTGCCTGAAGGGCCACCACAATGCCTTTTTCTTCTTCTGCATGAAGCCTGACATGCCATTTTTTTAGTGCTTCGATCGTGTCCTTCAATTGCTGTTCGATTTGCCCGGGTTCGGTTCCTTTATCTTCATGTGTCGGCCAGTCTTCCAAATCCACTTTGCGCCCAGCGTTCACTTTGTATTGTTGGGTATCCATGAAATCACTCCTTGAAATATAAATGGTTTTCTTTCCATACCCTTTTTCAGCATTTGGAATTACAGGGCTTTTTTCTCAATCTGTTATTTAAAATTTCCCCACCATAAGTTGACAAAGGCTACACACAACCTGCACGAAAAAGCTCCTTCAAAACCCATACAGAGTCTCGAAGGAGCTTTTTCAATTGTGGACTATTCGTAGGCAATCGAACCGTCTGCCTTCTGTTCATACGTGATGTCTTCTTGTTCCATCAAGGAAATCAAGATTTCGGCTTTGTCGTCCGCTTGCTCTTTTTGGCGGTCCAGGATTTCATCCAGCTTCTCATGGATTTCCTCGACTTGGTTTTTCTGCAAAGTCTTTGTCATTTCACGCGTTAACTCGATTTGGGCAAAATGATAGGATTCCAATCGTGCAAGACGTGGATCGTCCGTGTCGAGTTCTTCGGACAATTGCTCCAACTTTTCCTCCATCTCATTGATATGGAGTTCGGTGAGCGAATTATGGTCATACAGGCGAATCAGTGAATTGCTCACTTCTTTGAGAACTTCCTCGCTTTTCTCGCTTTGGAAAATATACTGCTGGATTTCATCTTGCTCCGCATTCGCGGTCGAACGCTCCTCATTCCACGGAGCGACATAACTCGCGAAGGAATATACGTTCCACAGAATGAACAGCAGTAAAATGCCGCCACCGGCTTTCAGCCAAAGTTTGCGGCGGTGCGGATCTTTTTTATTGGATCGAAAATTTGGCGGTTCAGCCCCGGTTTCGGCGCTTTTTTCCGCTTCAATTCGATTGGATTCATTATGCGGATTACTGTCTGAAAACTGATTGTAATTAGCCATGTTACCCTCCGGACATCTATTCGTAACACGATTGTAACAAAAAACATTCAAAATAGCATCCGTTTTTTAAAAGAATCCAAGAAATTATGACAAAATTCGACAAAGTAATGCCATTTTTTTCGTTTCTCTTGGCCAATAAAGCGTCTCTCCATCACCCGCTTTGAAAGGTTAGCCCACCGCTTTTTTCGGGTAAACTACCTGCAAGCATCACCATCTCATCCAATTATCTTGTCATTGATCCACCATCCTTTTCTTGATGGCGATCAGAAAGAAAGGCGGTCTTTTTTATGCGCATTTCCTGTATGGGGAGTTTATTGATTTCAATTATCCTCTCGATTGTATTGACCATTTTGCTGAACTTGTTATTTTTCTAGCTGCCGCTGTAATTGCCGGGCCTTGGCCGCGAAAGCTTTGTATATATTAGAAATGGAGGAACTCCAGATGACCAGAACATTCGTGATTTTATTGATCGTGTCGGCGCTGTTGTTCATCGGATTCTATTTTGCCATTACGCTCTATAACCGTTTTGTCGGAGGATTTGTTTCAGCGGGAATTGAATTCCAGACAGCAGTCACCTTATCCGAAATGCTGTCCTCCCATTTCCAGCCGTAAACTTCTTCAGCTAACGAAACCCCATCGCCTGAGCGATGGGGTTTCTTTTATTCACCGGGATTTTGTTGTGTGTTTCCCGCTTCAGATTTGCGGTAATCGAATTGCCATTGCACGCCGAATTTATCTTCTACGACGCCGTATGCTTCACTCCAATAGCTCTCCTCGAATTCAAAGATCACTTTGCCGCTTTCTGCCAGCTTCTTGAAATCGGCTTTCATTTCGCCCAGCTCTTCCGAACGGATGGACACGTGGAAATTGCTGCCGAATGTCGCCGGCTTGCCTGGCATCGCGTCTGATAGCAGCAAGTAATTGCCATAGAGCGGAATCGCCGCCTCCAAGATCAATTCCTTTAAATCCTCGTCGAGTTTCGATCCCGGGTTGTCGCCGTAATGGATGACGGAAACATCGGATACGCCAAAGATGCCTTCATAATATGACAGCACTTCTTTGCAGTTTCCGTTAAAAATGATTTGTGGATGGATCGCCACTTCTTCGCCCCCTCTTGAACTGTCCGTATCGTCCTCTTTTCCCTTCCGTTTCCAGCACTAAACTCGTGCTTTTATTTCCAGGCGGGTAATTTTTTCATAAATGAATAGACGATCGGCCCCAAAAGATGGCCACCAAAAATAGATAAAACGATACCGAAGCGATGAGTACCGTGAAAATGCCGCTCCATAAAGCCGCCACCAAATACAAAAACAATAAAAGCACTGCCCAGACGATGCTGATGCGAAGCGCCGCATTTTTCATCCGGATGCGTCTTAGCGCGGCCAATCCCAATGACAACAAAAAAGCGGGTACCACCATCCACATTAACGTTCTTGTTGCCATATCACCTCTTACGTCATCGTTCAATAACAGCGTATCCGAACTGCCAGAAGTCACCATCGTCACCAACAGCCCGACAACAGTGATCAATGCATAAAGCCCCAAGCCGAACAATAGATCCTTGACCAATTCCACCGCTTTCCAGTTTTCCAACGCCTTCCCTCCTTGTCGTTCCCGGACTTTTTCAGCTGTCCAGCATTCCGGAAAACAATTCGCTATTCCGTTTAGTTCGCCGCCATCCCTCGTTTCCCCTGCCAGACTTTCAAATCACCACATGGGCTTTGCCGGTTCCGGTGAGCATGCCCCTTAAAATATTTTCAGTTTGATAACTGTTTCCGCTTGGTAGTCATGGCCCGAATACACTAAAATTATTATGCAACTATTGACCACTTAAGGAGTGACGATACATGAACGAAACGATCCGCCAGTTGACCGAGGATGACTTACAGGCTTTGCAGGACATGGATACGGGCATCGATGATGATTATGTCATCCGGGTATTCGACCGGATTTCCACAGGGCCGAACCGTTTATTCGGTTTGTTCCATGACGGCCGCCTGGCGAGTATCGGCGGGTAGCGATATGAGCTTCCGTGGCCAAAGCCTATCCTCAAAGCTGATGGCCTATGTCCGGGATGCGGCACTCGATCATCCGGGCATCCGTTTTGTCGGTGCCAATACACAGGAATTCAACCTCCCGGCACAGCGCGTCCTCGAAAAAATCGGGCTGTCCCGCCAAGCTGAATTGTTTTCTGCCATCGCAGCAAATGTGGAAATCTTCGAAAGCGGCGCTGCGCCTTGGCAAAAAATCGACAGTGACGAGGAAAAAATGCGCTGGCTCGAAGCGGTTTATATCCGTTCGGGACGGGTCTTTCCTTACGAATGCTATTACCCGTTTCCCGCAAGCCCTGGCTTGTTTTCCGGCCAAGCGCTTGCACAATGGGACTTCTATGAAAATCCGGACGGCGACCGGATCGTCATCACCAAGCACGATGTGAAGAAATTCGATTACTTGCATACACTTTACCCTTGGGACGATTTATTTGAGCAGCCAGGGTTATGGGAAACCTTGCACGCACCACTCGAGCACATCCGTCGTGGTTCTGAGGAAGGTGCTTTTGTCTGGATGGATCTGACCCGCAAGCAAACAGGAACACTGCCGGAAGGTCATCCTTTCGATTTACCGTCTCCCTGGTTTTTATACGGCACAGACATCCATTAACTTATTCTCCTCCCCTTCTAAATGTTTAAGGCACATTGTTAATAGGAAGACATAGAGTATAGAAGGAAAACAGCCAAGGAGGAGTACATAATGACACAGCAGGAACATCGCCAAGAAGAAGTAGCAGAAGATTTAAAGCAGGAAATGCCGGTAAAGGAAGTCAAAAACGGCGTCGAACTTTCGAACCCGCTTGAAATCGTCCAGCGCATGCTCGAAGTGGCAACCCAAGAACTTGAGCTACCACAAGGTGTATACGAAATTCTCAAAAAGCCGAAGCGCATCTTGAAAGTTTCGATTCCCGTACGCATGGATGACGGGACATATCGCGAATTCGAAGGCTATCGCTCCCAGCATTTGGATGTGCTCGGTCCGACAAAAGGCGGCGTCCGGTTCCATCCGGGCGTGACTGAAGACGAAGTGGCAGCCTTGTCGATATGGATGTCGATGAAAGCAGCCATTCTCGGAATCCCATACGGCGGCGGCAAAGGTGGAATCGTCGTCAATCCGAAAGAGTTGTCCGAACGGGAACTCGAGGAATTGTCCCGCGGCTTTATCCGCGAACTCGAACCGATCATGGGACCTGAAAAAGATATCCCTGCACCGGATGTCAACACGACGCCTCAGATCATGGGATGGATGATCGATGAATTTTCCCGCCTGAAAGGCAAAAATGTGCCCGGCACGATCACCGGCAAGCCTTTGATTCTTGGAGGATCGGAAGGACGCATCGAAGCGACCGGACGCGGCGTTGTCTTCACCATCGAAGATGCCGCCAAGAAAATGGGGCTTGAACTCGAAGGAATGACCGCAGTCGTTCAAGGCTTCGGGAACGTCGGATCGATCACCGCCAAACTTTTACACGAACGCGGCGTGAAGGTGCTCGGCATTGTCGACGCTGGCGGCGGCATCTATCATAAGGATGGCCTGCCGATCGAAGAGTTGATCGGCTACGCCCAAACGACGGGCACGGTTGCCGGATACAACGGCTACGAATCGCTCAGCAATGAGGAATTATTCGCAGCCGATGTGGACATATTGGTGCCAGCTGCGCTCGAAAACCAAATCACTTCAGCTACCGGCCCGACCATCCGCGCCAAGATCGTGGCGGAAGCGGCGAATGGGCCCACGACGCCGGACGGCAACGCCGCGATGGAAAAGAACGGCATCACCGTCATCCCGGATATTCTTTGCAACGCGGGAGGCGTCACGGTTTCTTATTTCGAATGGGTTCAGAACACGACCCATCTTCGCTGGACTGAGCAGCAAGTAAACGAGCGCCTCCACACCGAAATGACTGAGGCTTTTGACGATGTCTATGAAATGAAAGAACAAAAAGGCTGCACGATGCGCGAAGCAGCGTATCTGGTCGCTGTTGAACGCATTGCCCAGGCAATGGAAGCACGCGGCTGGATCTAAACTAAGCTAAGAGGCTGTTCCAAGAGCTCATGAAACAGGGCTTTTGGGGCAGTCCCTTTTTTTGTTTTTTCCACTGATGTTTCCGAACCCCTTTTTACAGGTAGTGAATAGGAAAGGCCCTCACCGCCAGAAAAGGAGCACGACGATGAAAACAATTGATTACTGGGTCTATTTGGCCTTTTCCGCATTTAAATTATTTCTCTTCAGCTTATACACCGATACCCCATTCAGCTTCGGCTTTTTCCTGATCAGCTTCTCGAGTGCATTGATTCTTTCAAGTTGGACTTTATTGATCGATGCCCGCAAGCGGCGCTGGATTTTACTATCGCTTTTGGCCCTGCACAGCATCCTGCTGATTTCGGATGTTTGGTATTATCGCTATTTCGGGGATCTGTTATCCGTTCAATTGATTCCCTCGATGACGCAAATGAATGACGTGGGGGGCGGGTTTTTAAGTTTGATCCGCTGGACTGACTTTTTCTTTTTTGCTGACTTCCTGCTGTTTCTCGTCTTCATTTTCGCTTTAAAAAAGCGCAAACTAGCGCCAAGGAAGACGACGAACGGCAAACTGGCAGCTGTGATTGCTGCAGTCGGCCTCTTGATATTTGCCGCCCCGCTCCTTACAAGCGTCGCAAAAGACGAACGCTGGCTGACGGGAGATGCCACCAGCAATATGCGTGAATATTACGAGCTCGGATTTTGGGGTTACCATGGCTATGATTTCGGAAAAGGTGTCGTTTCCATTTTCCGCGAGCCCGAACCATCCGAACAGGACAAAGCCTTGCTCCAGGAAGCTGCTGCAGAAATCAGCACGGAAAACAACGGCGAGCAGCCGAATATTATCCTCGTGCAATTGGAGTCGCTGCAGGGCTCTGTCATTGGCCAGGAAATTGGCGGCGAAGAAGTGACGCCTTACTTGAACCAGCTCGAGGAGGAAATGCTATACTTCCCTTCATTCCATCATCAGACCCATGAAGGGCGCACCTCGGATGCAGAATTTGTCATCAACACATCGCTGCACCCACTGCGCACAGGCTCTGTCTATACTCGCTTCCCTGACAGTATATTCGCCCCACTCCCGGAAGCTTTGCGAAAAGGCGGCTATGATACCGCAGCTATGCATGCTTATGAAGCGAGCTTTTGGAACCGCAATACCGTTTATGAACATATTGGCTTTTCCCGCTTCTTTAGCGAAAAGGATTACCCTGATAAAGAAAAAATCGGCATGGCCATCAACGACGAAGATTTCTTCAGGACGTCGGTCGACCATATCCAAAAATTAGAAGAACCCTATTACGCGTTCATGATCGCCTTAAGCAGCCATATCCCTTATACGATTCCTAAAGATAAAAAAGAGTTGGCGCTGCCAAGTTATGAAGATGAATTGCTACAGAATTATTACCATACTGTCCATTATGTCGACGGTGCGGTCGAAGTGCTTGTCGATGAGTTGAAACAGCAAGACATGTGGGACGATTCGTTGGTCATTTTCTACGGTGACCACGACAGCGGATTGACCGAACAGGGCCGTGAGATGGCGAATAAGCTTGACGCCAATGGAACGACCGAGCAATTCGAATTGTTCCGGGAAGTTCCATTGTGGATCAAGCCACCAAACCTGCAGGAAGGTGAAACGGTTGAGACCGCCGGCGGCCAAATCGATTTGGCACCGACGATCCTGGAACTTGCAGGCATCGACCAAGGATTTATGCTCGGCACTTCATTGCTGTCGGATACTGAAAGGCTCGTCGTTTTCCGCGACGGTTCGTTCCGAAAAGGCGATGTGTATTTCAAGCCGGATTTGACGTCTACAACTGGGGCAGGTGAATGTTATTCAATCGACAGCGGTGAAAAAATTGACGACGCAGATTGTGAGCCATATATTGGCGATGCGCTCGATCAATTGCGCATTTCGGATACCGTGATCGAAGACAATGGGCTGGACTATATCGAGCAATGAAAAAAG
>NZ_JAPEHT010000080.1 GCF_028823615.1 Planococcus sp. A6 | reverse complement strand
ATCATTTATTGCGATAATATGTCGATGCATGGCATGGCAGAACAACCAATTAAAGAAGTGCCGAGACGCAAACGCACCATGATCCGCAACATCCGCTCGTTCCGTGAAACCATGGACGGGCATCCCGGGTTCGACTGCAAGCTTTTACCAGTCGGCGATGGGCTTCTCGTCTGCAAGAAAAAATGAAAATCGAAACACAAGGAGTTAACGTATATGTCTAAAAACAGACCGGTCGTCATCGGCATCGCTGGCGGTTCAGGATCAGGCAAGACCAGTGTCACCAATTCCATCTATGAAGTCTTCAAAGAACATTCCGTGGTGGTCATCGAGCAGGATTACTACTATAAAGACCAAAGCCACCTCGAGTTTGAAGAGCGCCTCGAGACCAACTATGACCATCCGCTCGCTTTCGATACGGATCTATTGATCAAGCATGTCAACGAATTGCTCGAACGGCGTGCGATCGAAAAGCCGATCTATAATTACGCGTTGCACACCCGTGCAGAAGAAAGTATTGTGATCGACCCGAAAGATGTTATCATTCTTGAAGGCATCCTGGTCTTGGAAGATGAGCGACTGCGTGAGTTGATGGACATTAAGCTATTTGTCGATACCGATGCGGACCTTCGCATCATTCGCCGCTTGATGCGGGACATCAATGAGCGCGGCCGCACGATCGACTCGGTCATCGAGCAATATTTGACGGTCGTCCGCCCGATGCACAATCAATTCATCGAGCCGACGAAGCGCTATGCAGACGTCATTATCCCGGAAGGCGGCCAAAACGAAGTCGCAATTGATCTAATGGTTACAAAAATTAAAACAATTCTTGAATAGATTGGAAATTTATAATAGAATGATACGAGACTGACGGGTGTTAGCGCATCCATAGTCAGCAGTTGAAGGAGTGGGAAGAGTATGGCAAACGATAAACAATTTCCGATGACAGCTGCCGGAAAGCAGAAGTTGGAAGATGAACTGGATTATTTGAAAACGGTCAAACGCAAAGAAGTGGTGGAACGCATTAAAGTCGCAAGAAGTTTCGGTGACTTGTCCGAGAACTCCGAATATGATTCCGCCAAGGAAGACCAAGCCTTTGTCGAAGGGCGCATTTCTACATTGGAATCCATGATCCGCAATGCGGTAATTATAAATGAAGAGGAAGCCGGCAACGATGTCGTGCGCCTCGGGAAAACAGTAACGTTTATGGAAATTCCAGACGGCGAAGAAGAAGCCTATACAATCGTTGCGGTTCTGCAGAAGCAGACCCGTTGGAAGGGCGTATTTCGAACGACTCGCCAATCGCCAAAAGCATGCTTGGCCGCACTGTTGGCGACCGTGTGAAAGTATTGACGCCAGGCGGGGAAATGGAAGTCAAGATCGTTTCGATCAATTGATGCACCCAGCCATTCCTTTGGGAGTGGCTGTTTTTTTGATGGATGAAACAAAACTTTAGTTGAAACGTCAAATTTGTCATGGGCTAAATATGATAAAATAATAGTAAAGGGGGGCATTGCATGTCTAACGAAGAAAAATCTTATCCCTCTCGTTTGAATAAGAATAAGAACAATAAAAATCGTTCGAATTCCATCCTGAATATCATGATCGCTTTAGTATTTACTTTGGTGGTTATCATCGGGGCGACATTGCTATTCGGAGGCGGCGACGATTCAGCAGATCCTGAATCGGCAGAAACAACGCCGGAAACAGAGAGCCAAACGAGCGGCGATGACGATCCGCAAGTGACAGCAGAAGAAAACGACCTCGAGGCTGAAGAGAAAGCTGAAGAGGAAGCCAAGGCTGAAGAAGAAGCCAAGGCTGAAGAAGAAGCTGCAGCTAAAAAAGAAGCTGAAGAAAAAGAAAAAGAAGAAGAGGAAGAAGAAGAAACCAAAGGCGGTACCATTACACGTGAAGAGTCCAACGACCCGATCGTCAGTGAAACCATCGTCAACACCAGCTGGGAGCCTGTCGGCACAAGCCAAAGCGGCGACCATGTTTCTTCATACCAGAAAAACTCGGTTGATTGGAACGAAAAAATTGAAGCGGTCACCTATGCTACCGGTTTGTCCCAGAATGATATGTATGTCATGATGGTCCAAAATGGCGGCGGGCCGCAAAAATCCATCGCGACAGTCCAGTCGAAAGACCAATCCGAGAAGTACCGCGTTTACCTTGAATGGGTAGACGGTGAAGGTTGGAAACCTGAGAAAATGGATGTACTCAAAACGCTGGACGGCGCCTATTAACAGGGCGCCGTTTTTCCGGCGTAATCATGGATGTAAGGAGCGGATATAATGAGAATCGGAGTAATCGGCGCAATGGAAGAAGAAGTAGAATTGTTGCGTAATCAATTAGCGAACACATCTGTCCGTGAAATCGCCAACAGCGAATTCACGACAGGTACATATAAAGGGCAAGAACTCATCCTGTTGAAAAGCGGAATTGGTAAAGTCAATGCGGCGATGACGACTACGATCCTGATGCAGGAGTTCAAGCCGGATCTCGTCTTGAATATTGGGTCTGCAGGCGGATTTGATGAGGAGTTGGAAGTCGGCGCAGTGGTCATTTCGGATGAAGTGCGCCATCACGATGTCGACGCGACAGTGTTCGGCTATGAGCTCGGGCAAGTGCCGCAAATGCCGGCTGCCTATATCGCCAATAAGGAATTGATCGAATTGGCGGTCCAAGCGGTTGATGAGATTGGTGAACACCAACATGCCGTCGGGCTTATTGCAACAGGCGACTCGTTCATGAGCGATCCCGAACGTGTGGCATTGGTGAAACAGCAGTTTCCAGAGATGAAAGCAGCGGAAATGGAAGCGGCTGCCGTCGCGCAAGTCTGTTTCCAATACGATACGGCGTTTGTCGTCATACGCGCCTTGTCGGATATCGCCGGCAAGGAATCCTCGGTCTCGTTCGATGAATTCCTCCCGGTTGCCGCCAAGCACTCGACGGAAATTGTCTTGCGCGTCATCGAAAAGATGCTCCAGCGCATATAAAAGAAATTTCATCCCAAAACAAGCAAAAAAGCATGAGGGCATCAAGCCCTCAGCTTTTATACTTTCCGTAATGAAAACGTGCTGATCATCAATAGTGAAGAGAACAATAGGATGAACATATAGACAGCGGGCGACCAATGGCCGAACCCGAAATATGACAAAGTTAGCACAGTTCCGGCAGCGGTGATCGGCAAGCCGGTGAAATAACCATTTGATTCAGTAATGTTAAAGCGTGCCAAGCGGAATGCGCCGCATGAAATATAGATAACGGTGAACACCATGCCGGCCAGCCCGAAATCCTGTAAAGCGAGCTGATGGATCAGCAATGCCGGTGCCACGCCGAACGAAATGATATCCCCCATGGAATCCAGTTGTTTGCCGAGTTCGGATTCCTGATCGTACTTTCTCGCGACCATGCCGTCAAAACGATCCAAAAATGCAGCGATAAAAATAAACAGCACACTATAACTGTAGTATTCGTTCAAAGTCGCCATTAATGAGGCGCCGCCGAACACCATATTGCCGATTGTCAATGTGTTGGCTGCCTGGCTTTTCAGCCGTTTAATGGTGTGGTCCATTTTGTCGATCAATATCAATGCAAGCGCTCCTTTTTTCGATAGGCTTTCGTCAATTATACTGCGAATCGACAAAAAATGGTAGACTATTTTAACGACGGAGGTGCAAGCATGAAAAAACGCCTATACCAATCGATGATCGAATTGGGCAATGGAAAAACCAGTTCTGCTGCGTTGAAACGCTTTGCCCAATCAGCAATCAGCCGAAAGCTTATTCCTGGATTCATCAATGCTTATAAAATTGAACTCGGCGATATTAAGCGGCCGAGCGGCGAATACACGAGTTTACATGACTTTTTTACGCGCAGTTTGAAAGTAGACGCGCGGCCGATTGCCGATGCCGGACTGGTATCTCCGGTCGACGGTCGCCTCGAGATCCATGGCGCTATTCAAGGCGATAGCCAGTTCATGGTCAAAGGCATCGAATATTCACTCGCTGAACTGCTCGGCAGCAAGCAATCGGCGAAGCGCTACCTGGATGGCCAATATGCGATTCTTTATTTGTCGCCCGCAGATTACCACCGCATCCACAGTCCGGCAGACGGCGGAGTCGTGAAGCAATATATGCTTGGCGAAAAATCCTACCCGGTCAACCGGCTTGGGCTGACATACGGGAAATCGCCGATCAGCGGCACGACGCCGCATGGCCGCGTATTGGTCGTGAAAGTCGGTGCGATGTATGTCAACTCCATCGAATTGAAGGAGTTCGGAAAGGAATGGAAAAAAGGCCAGGAAGTCGCTTATTTCAGCTTCGGTTCAACGGTCGCTTTATTCTTTGAAGGTGAGCATCTTCAATTTGATGCGAAAATCCATGACGGCGACCGTGTCAAGGTGGGAGAACCCCTTGCATATATGGTATAATCAATGGACTTAAGTCCCTAGAAACAGGAGTTGTTATGTGTGTATCGATATTTTATTCCAAGGCAATACGTTAAAGAAGTTTTTGACATTACACCTGAGTCATTGAAAGAAAAAGGGGTACTTGGCATCATCACCGACCTGGACAATACATTGGTCGAATGGGACCGCCCTGAAGCGACGCCGCGATTGATCGAATGGCTGAAATCGATGAAAGATGCTGGAATTCAAGTGGTCATCGTTTCCAATAATAATGAAATGCGCGTGAAGTCATTCGCTGACCCGCTCGGCATCCCGTTCATTCACCAGGCGAGAAAGCCGATGGGCAAAGCGTTCCGCAAAGCGCTGAAAATCATGAGCGTCAAGCGCGAACAAGTCGTCGTCATCGGCGACCAGATGCTGACCGACATTTTTGGCGGAAACCGCAATAAGCTTCATACGATCCTGGTGTTGCCGGTCGCGCAATCGGACGGCTTCTTTACGCGTTTCAACCGGATGGTCGAGCGACGGATCATGAAGAGATTGAAAGAAAAAGGACAATTGATGTGGGAGGAAGAAAATTGACAGAAATGCCATATTGCATCGGTTGCGGTGTACAGATCCAAACAGAGCGGAAAGACGATATCGGCTACGCGCCGCCGTCTTCGCTCGATAAAGAAGAAATTATTTGCCAGCGTTGCTTCCGTTTGAAAAACTATAACGAATTGCAGCCGGTTTCCTTGACGGATGACGATTTCCTGCGTATTTTGAACGGCCTTGGGGAACGCAAAGGACTGATCGTAAAGATCGTTGACATTTTCGACTTTAACGGCAGCTGGCTTCCGGGCTTGCACCGCTTTGTTGGAAACAACCCGATTTTGTTGATCGCCAACAAAGCGGACTTGCTCCCGAAATCGGTCAAAGAGAAAAAATTGATCAATTGGATGAAGCAGGAGTCGCGTAAATTGGGCTTGAACCCGATTGACATTTTAGCTGTTTCCGCCCATAAAGGAACCGGCGTCGCAGAAGCGATGGATGCGATTGAACAATACCGTGACGGCGGCGATGTATATGTCGTTGGCTGTACGAATGTCGGGAAATCGACATTCATCAACCGTGTCATCAAACAGGCGACAGGCGAAGGGGATGTCATCACGACTTCCCATTTCCCTGGCACGACGCTTGATATGATCGGCATCCCGCTTGATGATGAGCGCTCGCTATTCGATACACCGGGCATCATCAACCATCATCAGTTAGCACATCATTTGCACACGGAAGACCTGAAGGCGATCATGCCGAAAAAAGAGATCAAGCCGCGTGTGTTCCAACTGAATCCGGAACAGACATTATTCATCGGCGGGTTGGCACGTTTCGATTTCATTAGCGGTAAACGTTCATCGTTCACGGTACATGCCGCTAATTCACTGAACATCCACCGGACCAAATTGGATAACGCAGATGACTTATATGAACAGCACCTGGGTGGCATGCTTGCCCCGCCATCCGCTGAATATAAAGAAGATTTCCCTGAATTGGTGCGCCATGAATTCCGCATCAAAGAAGGCAAGACAGATATCGTCTTTTCCGGGCTCGGCTGGATCACGGTCCAGCATGATGACGTGACGATCGCAGCCCACGCACCAAAAGGGGTAGAAGTCATCGTCCGCCCGTCGCTTATATAGGAGGTTTTACAATGAAGAAATGGTATGCGGTCATCGGAGATCCGATCTCCCATTCATTATCGCCTTTTATGCACGATCATTGGTTCGAAAAACACGGCATCGATGCTTCTTATATCCCGGTGCATGTCGAACCGAAACAGCTGGAAGAGGCGTTTCATTCGATGAAATTGCTTGGCATCAGCGGGTTTAATATCACCTTGCCCCACAAGCAGGCGGCAATCCCGTTATTGGATGAGCTGGACGACACGGCACGCATCATGAATGCGGTCAATACAGTCGCAAATAAAAACGGGCGTTTGATAGGATTCAATACAGATGGCGACGGGTTTGTCCGTTCGCTATTGAGTTACCCTGTCGATAAAGATCGTGCATTGCTGGTGATCGGTGCGGGCGGTGCAGCAAGAGGCATCAGTTTTGCGCTCTCGCGTGCCGGATTCAGCAATATCACCATCACCAACCGAACGTTTCGCAGGGCGCAAGAACTCGCGGATGAAACCGGCAGCAAGGCGATGGTGCTGGCTGATGCCGAAGCGAACCTGAGCGAATTCGCTACGATTGTCCAGACGACTTCTGTCGGATTGACCGAAGAAGCGTTGCCGCTGTCAATGACCCATCTCGGAAGCGGCTCAGTCGTTGCGGACATCATTTACAACCCACTTAAAACGCCATTTCTGAAAGAAGCAAAAGCGAAAGGCTGCCTGGTGCTGAACGGCGTCGGCATGTTCGTCAACCAAGGCGCCATCGCATTCGAAAAATGGACAGGCATCCGTCCGGATACAGAAGAAATGATTCAATTGATTACGGAAAAATTAGGAGGAAATCATGTTAACAGGTAAACAAAAACGTTTTTTAAGAAGTGAAGCGCATCATTTGGACCCGATTTTCCAAGTCGGAAAAGGCGGCGTCAATGAAGCGATGCTCGTACAGATCGGGGAAGCCCTTGAAAAACGCGAACTCGTAAAAATTAGCATTCTGCAAAATAATGAAGACGGCAAGCACGAAGTGGCCAAGCATCTGGCAGAGGGAACAAAAGCGGAATTGGTGCAATTGATCGGCCATACTGTCGTTTTGTACAAAGCGTCCGTCAATAATAAGCGGATTGAGCTTCCGTGAATAAACGCAAAATCGGCATTCTCGGCGGCACGTTCAACCCGCCGCATTTCGGCCATTTGATCATGGCGAATGAAGCCTATTATGCACTGGGCTTGGACGAAGTGCGTTTCATGCCGAATGCCATCGCCCCTCATAAGGAATCGAACGGCATCGATACAGAGACGCGTGTCGAGATGACACGACTGGCCATCGGGGGACAGGCCCATTTCCGCCTTGAAGACATCGAAGTGTCAGGCGGCGGGGTCTCGTATACGTACGAGACGATGGTCAAGCTCCTCGAACGGGAGCCAGAATGTGAATTTTATTTCATTATCGGCGGCGATATGGTCGAAAGCCTGCATACTTGGCACCGCATCGGCGAGCTGGCTGAATTGGTCCAGTTTGTCGGCATCGGACGGCCGGGTTATATCGCTGAAACCGAATATCCCGTGATGATGATCGATTCCCCTGAAATGCATTTGTCCTCGACGATGCTGCGGGAGCGCGTCGTGGCCGGCAAGCCATTGACTTTTTTCGTTCCCGAACAAGTGGAAACTTATATCCGGAAGGAGCGATTATATGGACCCGAGCCTGATGCTCCAAAAAGTCAAAGAACGCCTTCCTGAAAAACGCTTCAACCATGTGTTGGGCGTAATGAATACGGCGGTCGCACTTGCCAAGCATTACGGCGTGCCGGAAGAACAAGCGCGCATTGCTGCTATTCTCCATGACGTAGTGAAGTTCGCCGACCGTGAATGGATGCGCGGCATTATCGAAAAAGAAAGCATGGATCCGTTATTGCTCGACTATCATCACGAATTATGGCATGCTCCGGTAGGCGCGTATGTAGCCAAGTATGAATTCGGAGTCAAAGATGAAGAAATCCTTGACGCGATCCGCTATCATACGACAGGGCGTGCAGGCATGTCGGATCTTGAAAAAATCATTTACATTGCAGACATGATCGAGCCGAGCCGCAAGTTTCCGGAAGTCGACCGGTTGAGAGCCATGAAACACGATGGCCTTGACCGCTTGATGGAAGCCTCAATCCGGCAATCGATCGAATTTCTCGCATCAAAAAATCAGCCGGTTTATCCGGATTCCTTGAAATGCCTCGAGCATTTTGAGCAACAGAAAGGGAACGTGAAGAATGACTAAAGATACATTATTGCAAGTGGCGTACCAAGCCGCAGAGGATAAAAAAGCAGAAGATATCGTTGTATTGAATATGGAAGGTATTTCGCTTTTGGCGGATTACTTCCTGATCTGCAGCGCGAACTCGGATCGCCAAGTACAATCGATCGCCCGTGAATTGATGGAGAAAGCCGGAGAAGCCGGCTATGAAGTCAAAAGTGTTGAAGGCTTCGATGCAGCGCGTTGGGTCTTGGTCGACCTTGGCGATGTCGTGGCACATGTCTTCCATCGCGATGAGCGCTCGTATTACAACCTAGAGCGTCTATGGCGCGACGCCCCGCAGCTCGAAGTATGAACTACGGACGGTTTGCAGCAGTTTACGACGACTTGATGGAAGATATTCCATATGAACAATATGTGGAATGGATTGCTGAAACGATGCGCTCTGGATCTGTACTCGATCTTGCGTGCGGCACAGGCGTGCTGTCTGAATTGATGGCTGAACTCGGCTATGACGTGACGGCGAGTGATTTATCCGCTGACATGCTTACCGTTGCACAGAAGCGCTTCAAAGAATCGGCGCTGGATATTCCAGTGCTTCAATTGTCGATGGACAACCTGGAAGGTTTGGAAGGCTTCGATGCCGTGACGATCGCGATCGATTCGTTGAATTATTTAGCGAAAGAAGAGCAAGTCAAAAAGACATTTGAGCAGGTGTATGCGGCATTGAATGCGGGTGGATATTTCTTTTTCGATGTCCATTCGGTATTCAAGGTCGATGAGATTTTCATGCATAGCCCGTTCGTGTACGATGGGGAAGATCTTGCCTATATGTGGCACACAGAAAAAGGCTCAGCGCCTCACAGTGTCATTCACGATTTAACGTTTTTCGTGCGTGAAGGTTGGATGTTCGAGCGCTTTGAAGAAACGCATGAGCAACGGACTTTCCCGGTTGACGTTTACAAAGAATGGCTCACGGAAGCCGGATTTACGGTGGAATCAGTGACTGCTGATTTCACTGCGGATGCACCTAATGACGAAAGCGAACGGATCTTTTTCCGCGCGAAAAAATAATCAGCAACACCAAACCCGCATATTTTTATATGCGGGTTTTTTCATGGAATGATGGACTTCCGATCGGTTGTTATTATATAATTCAGACAGCTTCAGCTGTTTGCTTTCTGCGGAAACGAGGGATGCCCACTGAATATTTCTCCGCAATTTGCCAAATACGGTCGCGTCGTTGTGCCGCTTGCCGCCATTTTGGTGCTTCTCTATTTCTTTCTCCTGCACGAACCCCCTGAGGCCACGAGCCTCGACGAACTTACTTCTGAAACTACCGAACAGCGCCGCCAGCAGAAACCGAGGCGTCGATCCCGACAAGCGTCATGATTGACGTGAAAGGCGCTGTCCAAAATGTGGGACTGTATGAGTTGCCTGCCGGTTCGCGTATCAACGATGCCATCGAAGCTGCCGGAGGCTTTTTGCCAGAAGCAGACAGCCGCTCGATCAATCTGGCAGTCATCGTGCTGGATGAATCAGCGGTCTATGTGCCGAAACAAGGCGAAGAAAGCTCTGAGCTGCCAGGTGCAACGCCTGGCGGCAGCGCAGAACCGGGCCTTATTAATTTGAACACGGCAACCGAAGCTGAGTTGACCGAACTTCCTGGAATCGGGCCGGCTAAAGCAGCGGCCATCGTGGCGCATCGGACTGAAAACGGCCCCTTCAAAAGCACTGAGCAATTGATGGACGTGACAGGCATCGGCGAAAAGAGCTTTGAACAATTGAAGGAATTGGTCCGTGTCAGGTAAGGACGGACGGCCCTTGACGAAACAACTGCCTCTGCTACACTTAATTTAACGAAACAGCAGGGGGCAATCAGATGAAGCGAATAACGTGGGATCAATTTTTTATGGCTCAAAGCCATCTTTTAGCGCTAAGAAGCACTTGCACAAGGCTGGCCGTCGGAGCGACGATTGTCCGGGACCGGCGCATCATGGCTGGGGGCTATAACGGCTCGATTTCGGGTGGGGACCATTGCATCGATAAAGGCTGCTATGTCGTCGATAACCATTGCGTGCGGACCATCCATGCGGAAATGAATGCACTATTGCAATGCGCGAAATACGGTGTCAGCGTCAGCGGCGCCGATATGTATGTCAGTCATTTCCCTTGCCTCCAATGCACGAAATCCATTATCCAGGCAGGCATTTCACGCCTCTATTATGCGGCTGACTACAAAAATCACGAATACGCCATCGAATTGCTGGAACAGGCAAATGTCGAAGTGATCCAAGTGATGTTCGATGAACGGACAATCGATTTCCTCAGCGTCGAGAAAACGGCATTGTATATGGAATTGATTGAACAGCTTGGCGCAAAAGGGGCGAGCGAAGAAGAGTTGTCCCATTATAAAGAACGGGTGAAGGAATTATTTGGAGAACTTCTTGTTTAACGGAAGCGTGATATGCAGCAATTGCGGTGGCAATTGCCGCACAAGCAGCACATGGCTCAGCTGATAAGCTTTTGCTCATGGTGCTGCTTTTTTGCTGGATGATATACCGGAAAGAGCGTAGAGTTTGGCTGGCAATCGTTTTAGCGGTGTCATTGATTTCCTACATTAATATCGATGCCCGTTTGGTGGAAGGGCCCTTGTTAACCGGAAGCTTTCAAGGTGCGCTTGTTTTCGATGAACTATCCATCGATGGAGACCGCCTGTCTGGATTTGCGACTGCTGGTTCCGGCCAAATCATTTATGCGAGCTACCGGATCCAATCGGTTGAAGAACAGCAGCGATTGCAGGCATTGGGCCCATCTGCGACGCTGCAAGTGATAGGAACATTTACGGAGCCGAAGCCGCCTGCCCATCCATACGCGTTTGATATGGCGGGCTATCTGCAGCGCCATAATGCAACTGGCATGCTTGAAATCGAAACGCTCGATTCGACGACACCAGGCATAGGTTTCCGTGCCCGTTTGGCCAGGCAACGCAGCGGGTTGATTGAACACATTGAGTCGTCCTTTCCCCAATCGTTGACAGCAGAAGCCCAGGCGCTGTTGCTCGGGGATCGCAGCGGCATGGATGCAGAGCAAGCCAGGATCCAGCGGACGCTTGGCATCACCCATCTTTTTGCAATCTCTGGTTTGCATGTGGGTATCGTCAGCGGCATGATTTATTTTGTATTGCTGCGCTTACGGATCAGGAAAGAAAGCGCAACGGTGTTATTGCTGATTGTGCTGCCTTTGTATGCCGTGATGGCGGGAGCTGCCCCATCGGTCCTAAGAGCTTGCGCCATGGTCGTTTTCGTGTTGGCCGCTCGGCTTTTTGGGCTGCATGTGTCGGCCATTCAAGCCTTATCGGCGAGCTTTATCTTATTTTTATGGATCGACCCCGGCCTGCTGCAGGATATCGGCTTTCAATTGTCTTACGGGGCAAGTTTCGGGATCATCGCCTCGCTGAAACTGATGGAAGGGGCTTCTTTTATCAAAAGCGGCTTGATTGTCACGGCCGTATCCCAGCTATGTTTGTATCCTCTTTTGCTATTCCACTTTTTTGAAATCTCCCTATCCTCCTTTTTAGTAAATGTCATCTATGTCCCGTTGTTCACGCTGCTGGTTTTACCGGCAAATTTCATTTTATTGGCTGCGAGCTTTTTACCGCTGGGCGTCGATGCCGTACTTTTTGCGGCCTATGAGCCGTTGCGCAGCTGGATTGAAGGGCTGACTGCGTCTTTAGCGGGCTTGCCCCGTCAAGTATGGACGCCGGGCAGGCCGTCTACTGGCTGGTTGTGGTTCATGGGTGCCAGCGTGCTGCTGTTTTTTGTCCGGGCGGAAAAACGCTTCCGCCTGCGTTTATTGCTCATCCTGCTCGTTCCAGCATTACTTCTGACAATGAAGCCTTATCTCGATCCGAGGCTCCACGTCAGTTTTATCGATGTCGGGCAAGGCGACAGCGCATTGATTGAGCTGCCTTATCGCAAAGGGCTGTATTTAGTCGATGCCGGGGGCGTCTTGCGATTTGATGGTGAGCCGTTCCAGGAAAAGAGCCGCCCGTTTGAAGTGGGGCGTCAAACCGTGGTGCCATATTTGAAAGCGCGGGGTATATCGAGTATCGATCTTTTCATCTTGAGCCATCCGGATGCAGATCATGCTGAAGGGGCGGATGAGGTCTTTGAAGAACTGGCTGTGGAGCGTCTGCATATTACGCCAGGATCAGAGGAAAATGCTTTGATGACAGCACTCGCCCCGTCAGCCCGTGAAGCGCGTGTGGAATTGCCGATGAGCGGTGCAGGCTGGCGAGTGGGCGAAACGCAATTTTCGTATTTATCGCCGGTAGATGATTTATATGAAGGCAACGACGATTCACTGGTGTTGCTGATGGAGCATCAGGGGCAGCGATTCCTCTTTACGGGAGATCTGGAAAGTGAAGGCGAATCTGGGGTGGTGGAGCGTTACAGTGAACAACTAGCCGACATGACGGTCCTGAAAGTCAGCCATCATGGAAGCAAAACATCGAGCTCACAACTTTTTCTGGAAGCCTTGCGTCCGCAAGTTTCAGTCGTTTCAGCAGGGATCGACAACCGCTATGGGCATCCAAGCCCAGAAGTGACGGCGCGTTTTGGCGAATTGGGTCTACGGCTCTTGTCGACGGCTGAAAACGGGACCATCCGCATGACGATCGAAGATGGGCACATGACAGTTGACGCCAGCAGAAAATAAAGTACAAGCCCCGGCCTATGCCGGAGCTTTTTTTGTAATCAGCGGGCTACGAATTGTACGACGCCAGCGATGATGAAAATAAGTGCGAAGAAACCAAAGGAAACGACGAAGCCCATCCCTGCATCGATGGCATCGTTGCGTTTGGACTGAACGTTCTGTTCAAATTCATTCATTGAAAATCCCTCCTAGTTGATTTTATTATAAGGGAACGATAACGAAAAATCCATATCGAACTAAACAATGTCCGCTGATTTTGACCGACGTCACACAACTGTCAAAAGCGGACTTGTCCTGTGAGGCAGACCGATGCGGCGAAATCCGGTATAGTTAAGGGCAGAGGGAGTGAAACGTATGATTACATCAATTTGGAAGTCGATACGCGCGGATAAAATCGATCCGGTTTACCTGATCGTCGGGACGGAGAGCTATTTCATCACCAAGACGATCGAATTGCTGAAAGCGCAAATGGCGGAAGCAGGGGAAACGGATGTCTCCAATTTCGACTTGGACGAAGTGCCGGTCGGCCATGTGTTGGAAGAAGCGGACACGATCCCGTTTTTCAGCGACCGCAAGCTGATCATCGCGCGCAATGCTGCGTTCCTTAAAGCGGCGGAACGCGGGAAAGAGAAGATCAACCATGACCTCAAATCCTTGGAAGCATGGCTCGAAAATCCCCCAGCGACGAGCGTGACGGTTTTTGTTGCGCCTTATGAAAAATTGGACGAACGCAAAAAAATCGTCAAGCTGATGAAAAAGAATGTCGTGCTTATCGAAGCGAAGTCGCTGCAGCCGCATGAACTGGAAAGCTGGATTGCGCACGAGGCAAAATCCCATGGTAAAACATTGGAGCGGCAAAGTGCGCAAAAGCTCATTGAAATGGCGGGCACCAATTTGACTTTGCTCGCATCAGAAATCGAGAAGATGTCCTTGTACCTCGGCTCGGAAGAAGAGGAGATTACAGAAGCGCTCATCGAAGACATGACGGCGCGGACGCTCGAGCAGGATGCGTTCAAGATGCTGCAGGCTTATCTCGACGGGGACATACAGACGGCGCTCAGCGTCTATTACGACTTGCTGCGCCAAAAGGAAGAGCCTGTCGCACTCGCCGCACTGCTGGCGTCGCAGATCCGCTTCATGGTGCATGTCTATTACCTGCAGAAAAAAGGCTATCATGCGCAGCAAATCTCCAAACAGCTTAAAGCGCATCCTTACCGCGTTAAACTGTTGGTGGAAAAGCGCCGTCAGATTTCGGAAGCCCGATTGCTTCAAGTGCTCGGCGATTTGGCGGACATCGATTTGCAATTGAAGACCGTTTCAGGGAATCGGGAGCGGGTGCTGGAATTCTTCCTCATGAAACGCGCTGGGCATGCGAAGAAATCCTCTTGAATATGAATCACCTAGTGAACAAAAGCGTCGCCTGCTCTAGCTGGCAACGC
>NZ_JAPEHT010000007.1 GCF_028823615.1 Planococcus sp. A6 | reverse complement strand
GAAATTTTACGCTTTGATTTCGAACTCGGAAATTTCTTTTTTGATGGAAGCCAAAATTTCAGCGCCAGTTTTCAATAGGTGATCCGGGAAATGCTCGTCTTCACCATATTCAATGCCGTGCGGGTAGTAGTGCTTGCCGATGACCGGCTTCAAGACGCGGACAGTCGCATCGTTGGCATCGACATCTCCGTCGATCGCGTATGCGAAAACGCGCAAGTAATAAGTGCCTTCACGGACGATGAATTTGCGGTCGTATGTGACACGCTCATAATCCCACTGGCCTTCTTTCGTTAAGCCATGCTTGTTCATGATGTCTTCAAGCAATGTAATATCCACTTCGATGTTCTCTAGTCCTGTATTTTCAAAATACATGGGATCTCCTCCTCTATAACAAAAAAAGACTGAATGCTCCTTTAATAATAGATCATATTTTAGGTACATGCAATGGCTAGATTGTGTCAGAATGCAGGCGGCTGTTATAATGGGGAAAATGGGTGTCAGGAGCTGATTCAGTGAAGGACTTGTTACGCATCATGATTTTCTTGGCGATTGTCCTGATTGGACTGTTTTACTTGGACCCGTCAATCAGTGAAAATGAATTACTTGAAGCACCGCGGCCAGCAGATCCTTTACCGGCCGATAACTTGACGGAATCTGTGCTTGATGTTGAACGGCCAACGAGCGGGCTTTCCGTACACATTGGGGAGCCATCGGAAGACTGGTTGGCAGAGCATGGCCAGCCCGACCGCATCGAGCCATCCGCTTTTGGCTATGAGTGGTGGGTGTACGATGCCGCGTATTCTAATTTCGTCATGGTGGGAGTAAAGGAAGGGCGGGTTGTCCAAGTTTATGCAGCTGGTGAGTCTACAGATGTCGAACCTTATACAATCGGGCAGACGCTTGCTGACTTGTACAGGTTTACGATTGTCGAGAATGAAGTGACCGTAAAATATGGAACCAATACGTATACTTTTAATTTAAGTGAGCAGGATATGGATAAACGGATCTTGGTCAGTTTTGAAGACCTCTACGCGCAATTGTATATTGACGCTGAAGACCAGCAATTAGAGGCGGTTAGGTTCATGGATGCGGAAACGCTGATCCGCCATCAGCCTTACGATATGATGTATTCAGGCGATTTATTGGTGACGCCAAGGCCCTCGTCGACCTTGCAGCGGTCGATTGATGATGCGAACGCTAAACAACTGGTCGATTTGACCAATGTCTACCGGCTTCGCCATCAGCGCTCCTTAGTTAAAGAAAATGTCGGCATCAGTTTATTAGCCGAGCAGACGAGCGAGGAAATGGCGCGCATGGAGTTCACTTCCGTAGAGATGGAAGTGTCGGATTTGGAAGCCCGCTTACAAGGCGCGGATATTCCGTTCGATCTGGCGGCAATCAACACGGCTTCACGCTATTATGATGCACCGGAGACCTTGCATGGCTGGTTCAACTCCCCGAGCCACAGGGGAACCTTATTGAGTACACAATACAACCAGGTCGGCGTCGGCGTGTTCGGCAAGTATTACAGCCAGATCCTGTTGAAGCAAGATCCAGGCGTCTACGAAAGCCAATAGGGCGAGCTTTCATTTTCAGTTATTTTCAGGGGTAATCGGTGTATGAATCTGGAAAACAATCTGATATGATGAAAGCGTAGAGGAGGAATGCAAAGTGATCATGACCTACGAATGGGTCGGTATAACTGACTCTGCGGACGAGCTGAGTGAAATGATACTGCAATCAGAGCAGGCTGCGAAATACCGCGATGCCTATGACTCTGTCTATAGCGATAAACTATTGGCGAGGGAGATCCATGATTTCGCCAGGCTGAAGGAGCTGTACGAAGAAGTGCAGCGCTTCGGCAAATACCACCCCGACTACAAACGGGTGATGAAGCAAATCCGCGTGGATAAACGCCGGCTGGACCTTAATGAAAAGGTAGCAGAGCTGCGGCTCGCGGAAAATGAGCTGCAGGATTTGATGGACCAAGTGAGCTTTATCCTGGGCCGTTCGGTGTCAGAAGCCGTTAAGATCCCTTCGAGCAATCCGTTCTTTTCTTCGGATTCCTCGTGCGGAAGCGGCTGCGGCACAGGCGGCGGCTGTTCCTGCTCCGCATAATAAAAAAGTGCAACCTCAATGGGTTGCACTTTTTTTATTAGCGTTTTTCTTCTAGTGCCGAAATCAATTCGATGGCGATATCAGGCCGGTCGGTGATGATGCCTTTGGCTCCGGAGTTGATCAATTTCTCCATCGCTTCCTTGTTGTCGATGACCCAATAATGAACCGGGACATTCAATCGGTCAAGGAAGGCAATGAACCGAGCAGAGTCAAGACGGAATACCGAATGTTTTACCGGAATCTGCACGACATCCGCTCGCGGTGCATACAGATGGCCGAACTGGCTATTGAAGGAAGTGAAAGCTTTGCGCACTTCATTTTCCCCAGCGCCAAGAGCCACACGGTTTTGGGCGTATAAATTGAAACGGTCGATTTGTTCGTCGTAGAAGCTGGTGACGACGACACGGTCTTCCGCGCCAAGTGATTCGATCAAGCGCCACAGCTTCGATGGCACCAGACTGCCTTCATACGTATCAGGTGCGTCTTTGATATCGATATTGATATACATCTGCGGGAATTTCTCCAGCAATTCACGAAGCAGGACGACTTTTTCGCCTTTTCCGCGGTATGAATTTTCACCTTGGCCATCGACGAAATGGTAGCCAAGGTCAAGCTCCCGCAATTCTTCGAGTGTCATTTCGGCTACGCGGCCAGCTGATCCGGAAGTACGGTCGACAAATTCATCGTGGAAAACTAAGATCTCCTCGTCATTGGTCATGCGAATATCGATTTCAAAGCCGTGCACGCCGAGTTCTGCGGCGCGGTCAAAAGCCGCCATCGTATGTTCGGGCGCGAGCGAGCTGCCGCCGCGATGGGCGAGGACGATCGGGTGCTTGTAATCGAGCACGGCTTTTTGAGGCCGTTGCTGTGGTTCCGTAAATGCTTTAGAGCCGGCCCATGCGGCTGCGCCAACAGCGGCTGCGGCCAGTCCGATTTTCGTTTTCTTACCCATATATGTATTACCCCCTGTTTTGGTAGTATCCACATTATAGCGGAACGCTTCACTTGCTGTCAGTTTATTCGGTTGCGGCTTTTTTTAGACCTATGGTATTCTAGAGTTTAGAAAAGAGGGATAGATATGCATGATCGCCAAGGTCTGATTGTCTATGTGCATCAGCTGAAACAAGCAAAATCGCTGCGGAAGTATGGACACGTCCATTTTATTTCCCGCAAATTGAAATATGTTGTCGTCTATATGGACCAGGACAAAATCGAAGCCACAAAAGAAAAACTATCCAAGCTGCCGTATGTCAAGAAAGTGCTGGAGTCCCAGCGTCCTTTCCTCAAGACGGAATATGAAAATGCCAAGCCCGATAAAGCGAAGGAATACGATTATAAAATCGGCTTGTGATCATTGCATCGGCGGAATATAATGGTTGAGCCTGAGAATGGCGATGAGATGGCCGAAATAAAGTTTGGTGTCTGCGTATTGTGAAGAATGCTTGACGTCCATGCGAATCGGCTCATGGCCCAATTGCTTTACTGCGTCCTCAAACATGGCCAATCGTTTTGACCCGTCCGGTACGCCTTCGCGGCATAAATAGATCGGCATGAAATTGCCTTCTTGGGCTGGCCGGAATGCAGCGGCAACGGAAACGACTGGATGGCCATCTTTCGTTTTTGAAACGAACACGAATCCGTGCATAAACCGTTCTTGATTGCTTTCCATCAATTGGCGAAGTTCATATATATCGCCGTACCCTTCTCCAAGCTCGATAAAACGTTGTATCATCTAAAACACGTCCTTTCCAGAATCCATTCTAACATTATGGGCGGTATTTGCAGTACTAAAATGATAAAGTAAGAGGCGATAGTATGCGTGTAGTAGCAGGACAGGCGAAAGGCCTGCCTTTGAAAGCGGTTCCCGGGAATTCGACGAGGCCGACGACTGATAAAGTAAAAGAATCCATCTTCAATATGATCGGCCCATTTTTTGATGGCGGAACGGCAGTGGACTTGTTTGCCGGAAGCGGCGGGCTCGGGATTGAAGCCTTGAGCCGCGGCGTCGATCATGCGATTTTTACCGATAAAGACAAAAAAGCCGTAGAGACCATCCAGGCCAATCTGGAAAAAACCAAGTTTACGGAATCAGCGGAAGTATACCGCGCCGATGCTGAACGAGGATTGAAAGCGATGAAGAAAAATGGCGTAAAAGCTCGCTTGCTGTTCCTCGATCCTCCATACCATATGGAAAAAGCCTACGGACTGATGGGGAAGGCGGCTGAATTCGGCTTGCTTGAAGACGAGGCAATCATCGTGTGTGAACATGAGCGGGACATCGAATTGCCGGACAAAACAGCCGGATGCGTTCGGTTTAAAAAGGAATTATATGGGAATACAATCATTTCAATTTACCGCTACCAGGGGGAAGAGGGAGAACGCATTGACTAAAATTGCAGTAGTACCGGGGAGTTTCGACCCGATTACGATGGGCCATTTGGATATCGTCAAACGGGCGTCATCGATTTTTGATGAAGTGAAAGTGGTAGTCATGAACAATTCGTCGAAGAATCCATTGTTCGATGTAGATGAGCGGATGGCTTTGATTGCCGAAGTGACCAAAACCATTCCGAACGTGACGGTCGATTCCTTCGCCGGCTTGCTGATCGATTACGCGGTGGAAGCAGAAGCGAATGCGATCATCCGCGGCTTGCGGGCCGTATCGGATTTTGAATACGAGATGCAAATCACGTCCATGAACCGTTTCTTGAATGAAAACATCGAGACTTTGTTCATGGTGTCAAACAACCAATATTCTTTCCTCAGTTCGAGCATTGTCAAAGAAGTGGCGAAATATCAAGGCAAGATTTCCGGGCTGGTCCCGGAAGCGGTGGAAAAAGCATTAATAGAAAAGTTCAAATAAGTCACGTGACACGTGGCTTTTTGTTGTGGTTCGAACGAAAAGGAGAGGATATGCGATGAAAAATAAAAAACTATGGTTTTTTGTGCTGGTGATGGCGCTCGTCGTGTTTGTCAGCTCCTACCGGCTGGATGCCTATATTTCACGCCCAGGCGATGCATACGAGCTATCGCCGCTGGTGGAAGTGGAGGGGCGGGATGAAGATGATGCAGGCACGCTCAGCTTGATGACGGTGACGATGTTCAATGCGACTCCAGCTTTATACATCATGGCGCAATTTCAGGAAGGCTATAAAGTGCTCGACCCGGAACAAGTGAGAAGCCCTCACGAAAGCGATGAGGAATATAATGTAAGGCAATTAAAGCTGATGTCCGATTCACAGGTCAATGCGCTGCAAGTGGCCTTTGAAGAAGCAGGGAAGCCCTATGAAGTATCGAGTAACGGAGTGTTCATCCTAAACGTGCTGGAAGACGGGGCGGCTGCCGGTTTATTGTCGCCAGGCGACCGTTTATTGGAAATCGATGGGCAAGCTTATGATTCGATGGAAGATTTCCTTGATTATTTAGGCACCAAGAAGGTGGGGGATGAAGTGGAACTGGTGATCGAGCGCGATGAGCGCACGATTAACCAAACGGTCACACTGGCCCCGTTGCCGACAGAGCCTGAGCGTGCGGGCATCGGTATTTCGTTTGTGGAAGACAAAGAAATCGAAACGACTCCGGATGTTTCGATCGATTCCGACACCATCGGCGGGCCGTCCGCCGGGTTGATGTTCACCTTGGAAATCCTGAACCAATTGCTGGATGAAGACATTACCCATGGGTATGACATCGCGGGAACCGGCACGATGGAAAGTGACGGGACGGTAGGGCCTATCGGCGGGATCGACCAAAAAGTCATGGCGGCAGACCGTGCCGGCATCGACGTTTTCTTCGCACCGGACAATGAAGGCGAATCCGGGACGCCGAGCAATTTTGATGTCGCGATGGAAACCGCAGAAGAAATCGGCACCGAGATGGATATCGTCCCGGTCACCGATATCGATGCGGCACTTGATTATTTGTCGGAACTATCGCCCAGGTAAATAGGCGGTGTTGTGTATTCCTTTTTCAATGAGTCTGCGCCGATCGCTTGAAGGTAAAGTGCCGATGCGCGGATATCGAGCTGTCCCATGTTTCCTGTCAAATCCGCTGCGCGGCTGATGACAGGGAGCGGGATGGCTTTTTTTCGTTCATTCAAATAACGCCTGCCGCTATGCGTCATGCCAAGCAAGCGGATGTATTCCGGCTGTTTGGCCGCTTGTGCTTCCTGTTGCGTGTACCCCGTGAAGATGTGGGTCAACATGCGCTGTATACGCGTCCGTGTGAAGCGTTTGCTCTTCACGCGGCTGATGAAGACCTCAAAGGTCTCCGAGCGCTTAGCCGACTCATGGATCAAGTTTTCGATGCCTTCCGTTACTTCGGCAAAACGCGCAAGTGCTTTTGGCCCTTCGCGTAAAATCGTGAAGCGCAACGTGGGATAAAACCGTTGCCAGTCGACAAATCCTTGCTGTTCCGCGTGAACCCGCTCGAGCAAACGGATGCTGCTCGACGGTAAATAAAGTGCTAGTTCCCCGAGCTCCTCACCTTCGAAAAAGGCATTGCGGATGCCGGTGGCACTGGCAATCGCCACACCAGGCTCTAGCGGATCGTGATAGCCTGCACCGATGCGCTGTATCGTCAGTGGCGCCATCGCGCTGTTGATCGTATGGGCTGCTTCTATATAATGATAGCCGAGAATATTGTTCGGTTTGGTCAAGTCAGCATAACGGTCGCTGCCGCTCGTTAAGCTTAAGTAAGCGTCGTTCAACGCTTTTGGGTAGCTGATGCCGGTCTGCACCCTGTCATGAATGATTGTTTCGTATTGCTCTCTTTTGGTGTTCAACAACTCCAGGCTGTTCAAGAACGGTTCAATTTCACCTTGTTCGCTGCCAAAGCAAAAAGAATCGCATCCTGCTGCGTCGAGCAAATGGATGGCGCCGCGCGCGAATTCAGATGCCTGAGCGGTCGCGAAAGCATAGGGCAGTTCGATGACCACATCGACGCCAGCCGACAGCGCCATTTCCGTGCGTGTCCACTTGTCCGCAAACGCCGGCTCGCCACGCTGGAGGAACTGGCCGCTCATAACGGCAACGACCACATCGGCGCCTGACAGTTCCTTTGCTTTCGCTGCGTGATGCAAATGGCCATTATGGAAAGGGTTATATTCAACAACGATTCCTGTCGCTTTCATTACAGCACCTTCTTTTGGTATGATTAGTTCTAGTATAACGATGAGCGAATTATGGTGACAAGATTTTTTCTTGACATCGTTTGTTCTACATTATATAATCAACTTTGTTGTCTTGAGGTGATTACTTATGAAAATAGCGATTCAACAGCTACAAAAGTATCGTAACGACGGGATGCCAATTGACCAGTATGTTCAATTGGATGAGGCGAAAAAGCGCAATAGCGATATTCGCGCCGTATCTCCTATACACGTCACAGGACACTGTACGATTGGTTCGCAACAAATGACGTGCATGCTCCATCTTGAAGGGACGCTTACGCTGCCCTGTGCACGAACTTGGGAAGATGTCGAATATCCGATCAGCATCGACACCGTGGAAATCTTCGATTGGTCTGAAAAAGGCCGTGAAGAAGGCGAGGACGAATATGTCCACACGGTAACGACTGAAGTCATTAATCTTCAGCCGATATTGGAAGAGCTGATCGCCCTTGAAGTCCCTATACAGGTCTTCAAGGAAGACTCAGAACAAACCGTCATCAAAGGCGGCAACGACTGGTCTTATTTGTCAGATGAAGAAGTTCTGGCCGAGAAGGAAGAAGCACAATCAAAACCGGATCCAAGACTGGCTGATTTAGCCAAGTATTTCGATCAGACAGATGAATAGAATCATTGTAAGGAGGTGTCACCAATGGCTGTACCGTTCAGAAGAACATCCAAAACCGCTAAAAGAAAACGCCGTACGCATTTCAAGCTATCCGTACCTGGTATGGTAGCGTGCCCAAGCTGTGGCGAAAGTAAATTGGCTCACCATGTCTGCAAAGCATGTGGATCATACAAAGGCAAAGAAGTAGTAGCTAGCAAATAAAACAGTATTTGCTTAGAAAAAGGTTATCTGGAGGCCATGGCTCCGGATAACCTTTTTCATTTGTCGAAAAACAGGTAAACTAAAGCCAGAGGTGAGTGAAACATGGCATACACAATCGAAACAAAAAATCAGGTAATGACGTTTACGATCAACCGGCCCCATATCCGCAACGCCATCAACAACGAAGTGATGGAAGGGTTTGAAGAACTCGCTAACCGCGCCAGGGAAGAAGACATCCGCTATGTCATCATCACGGCAACAGGCGAGCAGGCATTTTGTTCAGGCGGCGACTTGTCCGTTTTTCATGAACTGAAAACAGAACAGCAGGCTTGGCCGATGCTCAGCCGCATGGGCGAAGCTTTGTATCGCATCAAGACAATTCCTGTCCCGGTCATTGCGCTTGTCAACGGCACTGCGGTTGGCGGGGGCTGTGAGATTGCGACAGCGTGCGATTACCGGCTGGTGAAGAGACATGCCAAATGCGGCTTTATTCAAGGGACGCTGGCCATCACGAGCGGGTGGGGAGGCGGCACCTATCTTTTTGAAACTTTGAAGCATGACGCGTCACTGAAAATGCTCAGCGATGCGCGTGCCTACTCGGCAGGTGAACTGCTTGAGAACGGCTGGGCCAGCGCCATCATCGAAGAGGACGGGGATATCGAACAATTCCTGGCATCAATGAACCGAGTGCTGCCGTCCGTACACCGTGCTTATAAAGAGATAGCGATCCGTAAATGGCAGGAAACGAATTTGAAACAGCGGGTCGATCAGGAGATCCGCGAGTGCGCTAGATTATGGGCGCAAGAGGCCCACCATCAGGCTGTGGATGGATTCCTGAACAAAAGTAAAAGATAAAGCTCCTAAGGGGGCTTATTTTTTATGGATCAACAACAGCTTCACCGCGTAACAGAACCGAACAGACGGAACATTATGGAAAATATTTTTTTCAATAGTTGAAATCGCTTACAAAATTCGTATATGCTAGAGAAGGGAGAAAACTTAGGGGGTATTTCATACATGAAAAAAATCCTGATTGCCAACCGGGGCGAAATTGCACGGCGCATTATCCGCACGTGCGACCGCCTCGGCATCGAAACAGTCGCGATCCACTCCGAGGCGGATGGGGAACTGCCATATGTGAGTGAAGCGACAGAAGCGGCAGCGATCGGCCCGAATCCGGTCGCGCAATCCTATTTACAAGCAGATAAAATCATTGAAGAAGCATTAAAGCGCAACGCTGAAGCAATCCATCCAGGCTATGGCCTGCTATCGGAAAATGCGGATTTCGCGCGCAAAGTCACAGAAGCGGGGCTAATCTTTATCGGCCCAAAACCTGAAGTCATTGATACGATGGGCGATAAGCTCGGCTCTCGGCACACGATGAAACAAGCCGGGGTGCCAGTAGTGCCAGGGACAGCTGAAGGGGTGTCAGACATTGATGCGGCTGTCTCGGAAGCGAAAGCGATCGGTTATCCGCTGATGCTCAAGGCGAGTGCGGGCGGAGGTGGCATCGGCATGGTGCTGTGTGAAAATGAGCAAGCGCTCACTCAGCAGTTTGATTCGGTGAAAAATCGTGCTAAAGCGTACTTCGGGAACGATATCGTTTATTTGGAGAAATTCATTGCCAATGCACGCCATATCGAAGTACAGATTTTCGGCGATGAGTCAGGCAATATTGTCCACTTGTACGAACGCAATTGCTCTGTGCAGCGCCGCAACCAAAAAGTCATTGAAGAATCGCCGTCACCGGATTTGCCGGAATCCGCCAGAACCAAGTTGTGCGAAGCAGCCGTTCAAGCGGCTCGCGCGGTGGGTTATACCAATGCGGGAACGGTTGAGTTCATCGTTGATGAGAATAACGACTTCTATTTTCTGGAAATGAACACCCGCCTGCAAGTGGAACATCCAATTACTGAAGAAGTGACAGGCGTCGACCTCGTCGAATGGCAAATCAATGTGGCCAAGGGTGAAACTTTACCCGGTCAAGATACGATCCATACAAACGGCCATTCGATCGAATACCGCATTTATGCGGAAGACCCGAAAACATTCTTCCCCTCACCAGGGACATTGTCCGTCTTGAAATGGGGCACTGGCGCCCGCATTGAAACTGGATACGAAGAAGGCAATAAAGTAACGCCTTTTTACGATCCGATGATCGCCAAAGTGATTTTGACAGGAGCTTCGCGAGAAAAGGTCTTGGAGAAATCCAGGAAGTTCTTTGACGAAACGGCGATTGAAGGCGTGAAGACCAATTTGCCGCTCTTCGACCAATTCATTGAATCGAAACCATTTATAGAAGGAAATTATGCGACCGCTGTATTGGCTCAGTGGCTTACACAACAAAAGGAGGAAAAAACAGTATGAAACAACTAACAGCATCTATGGCCGGAACGGTCTTGAACATTGCAGTATCCGAAGGGGATTCCGTATCTGCGGGACAAACCGTCATGACTCTTGAATCAATGAAAATGGAGATTCCGGTAGAAGCGGAATTCGGCGGAAACGTTGAAAAAGTCGATGTGGAAGTTGGCAGCTTTGTCAACGAAGGGGACACATTGGTGACGCTCGGCGAATAAGGCATTTGAATCCAAAGGGGTGGAAGAAATGACGAAAACGACTGAAACAACGGGATATAATACACGGCTCGAAGAAAAGCTTTCCAAGATTTTCGCGGGCGGGCAAGAGAAATACCACGAGAAATTGAAAGAAAGCAATAAACTATTTGTCAGAGACCGATTGAATCTACTTTTTGATGACGGTGACTACATTGAAGACGGCCGTTTCGCGAATGTGGAAGCGGGCGATCTTCCGGCAGATGGCGTCGTCACGGCAATCGGCAAAGTGAACGGCGAAACCGTTTGCGTCATGGCGAACGATTCGACCGTTAAAGCCGGATCGTGGGGATCACGGACTGTAGAGAAAATCATCCGCATCCAGGAAACGGCTGAAAAGATGCAAGTGCCGATGCTCTATTTGGTCGACTCTGCAGGCGCCCGCATCACCGATCAATTGGAGATGTTCCCGAACCGCCGCGGCGCAGGCCGTATTTTCCACAACCAAGTACGCATGTCCGGAATGGTGCCGCAAGTTTGCTTATTGTTCGGCCCGTCTGCAGCTGGTGGGGCGTATATCCCTGCGTTTTGCGATATCGTCATCATGGTTGAAGGAAATGCTTCGATGTACTTGGGGTCGCCTCGCATGGCCGAAAAAGTCATCGGCGAAAAAGTATCGCTCGAGGAAATGGGCGGCGCCCGCATGCACTGTACCGTAAGCGGTGTCGGCGATGTTCTCGTATCCACTGAAGAAGAAGCGATTTCAGAAGCGCGCCGCTACATGGCATTTTTCCCGGCGAATTTTGCCGGCAAGCCTGAAGTGCTCGAAGCGAAAGCGAAAAAAGCTGGCCGCAGCCTGGAAGAGATCATTCCAGAAAATCAGAACGCACCATTCGATATGTATGAATTGATCGACCAATTGATCGATGAAGATAGCTTCTTCGATATCAAGAAGCTGTTCGCGCCGGAATTGATTACCGGCCTTGCGCGCATCGACGGGCAAGCAGTTGGCATCATCGCCAACCAGCCGAAAGTAAAAGGCGGCGTATTGTTCGGTGATTCTGCCGACAAAGGCGCCAAGTTCATCAATCTATGCGATGCCTTCTCGATTCCGCTCTTGTTCTTGGCCGATGTGCCTGGATTTATGATCGGCACGAAAGTGGAGCGCGCAGGCATCATCCGCCACGGCGCCAAGTTCATCTCTGCGATGAGTGCAGCTACTGTGCCGAAGATCTCAGTCGTCGTGCGCAAAGCTTACGGCGCTGGTTTGTACGCGATGGCGGGTCCTGCCTTTGAGCCGGACGTGTGCATTGCGCTTCCGACAGCGCAAATTGCCGTCATGGGCCCTGAAGCGGCAGTCAACGCAGTATACTCCAACAAGATCGAAGCGATTGAAGACCCGAAAGAACGCCTGGCCTATGTCCAGCAAAAACATCAGGAATATAAAGAAGAAATTAATATTTACCGCTTGGCATCAGAGCTCATTGTCGATGAAATCGTCGCGCCATATGCACTTCGCGAGGAACTGTCCAAGCGCTTGTCGATTTATGCGACGAAAGATTTGCCTTTGCCATATCGAAAACATCCGATCATTCCTGTATAATGAGTAATAGACGTGGAGTCTCTTTTTTAGCAGACGCCCAAGACAAGGGACCGTTTGCTACCTACGATTGCTCTGAAAAAAGGAGGGGTTTCCATGAAATTCGCAATTATTGGCGGAAACGCCCAGGCATTGCTGCTGGCACATCTATTGAAAAAAGAAGGCGATGTGCAGCTGATCATCACGAATGAAGAACAAGCCGCTGAACTTAACGCGCATGGCCTCGTTTATGGAACAGAACAACAGCAAATCGCCGTTTATAATGATTTTGAACAGGTGGACCCGGATGCTTATATATTTATTACGGTTCATTCAGATGAACTGCTACCTATATTGAGGCTGCTGAAAATTCGCCGGCCGAGCAATCCGCTCGTGTTTGTCCAGCAAGGTATGCTGTATATAGAAAAAGCCCGTTTATTGGCGCATCGCCAAATCGCGGCTGCTACATTGGATTGTGATGCAGTCAAAATCAATGCACACGAAATTAATTACTCGAAAACGCCTCAGCTTAGCCTTGGTCTAATAAAAGGCGAGCCGGCTCAATTCGAAGCGCTCAAGAATGTGGGCCACATGACGGTGCAGTGGACAGAGGATATCGAGAGCCGGTTGTTCGAACAGCTGTTGAGAGACAGCCTCATCAATCCGTTGACGGCGCTGATGAAAATCGAAAAAGGACGTTTGATTACCGATCCGAATGCCTACGAACTGTTCCGCAATCTGTATAACGAATTGTATTTAGCATTTCCGGAAATCGAAAGCTTGCAGCCAATCGAACGTGTCGCTGCTTATTGCGCGTCACGCCCGGAAGAAATATCTTCCATGCTTGCAGACCGAATGGCCGGTGACCCGATGGATGTGGATGGGCTGATGCTGTACATCCTGCAGGTTTCGAAATTGGATTTGCCTTTGTTCAAAGCGTTCTACCACTTATTGAAGACTGTTGAGGAAAACTGATGGAATGGATATCTACTGCCGGGAACGTGCTGCTTTACGTTCCGTTTATCTTGTTTTTATTTGTTTACGCATTGACCTATAAATCACAAAAACGCAAAGCGCTCGGCATCGCGGCTGATGTCACTGCTTTTCTGTTGTTCTTTTCAGTGCCGGCATCGATTGAATTGCTGTTTGGCTTCGAAGTTCAGCCTTTTATCCTCATGGCAGCTTTACTGTTTGCGATTTTTCTGCTGATCCGTGAATGGAAGACTCAAAAAGAACTCGAAGTGATCAAGTTCCTGCGCAAAGTTTGGCGCATTTGTTTTTTGGCTTTGTCTGCCATTTATGCAGTCACTTGGCTTGCCGGACTTATCTTTTTAGCAGTCCAATCATTCCGCTAGGCGGATTTTTTCTCAAGCAATCCTCCTTTTGTTATAGTAGTCTTTGAATGTAAAGCGAAAAGGGGATTCAACTTCATGAAATTAGAGGAGAAATACATACCGCCATCCTCCAAACTGATGGCTGATTATACGAACGAAGAACAAAAGATTTTGCGATACTTTACCTATAAGCCTTCCTTGGCACAAGCCCACAAAAGGCTTGCAACTCTTGAAAACCATCCGGTCGATCGCGAAAAGCTGGTGTCCATCATCGCAAGTTATATGGAACCTTTCGGAATCTCTGAAGCGGCAAGGCAAAATCTTGAGCGTTTCGAAAAAGGCGCATCGGTCGTCGTGACAGGCCAGCAGGCCGGGTTATTGACCGGTCCTTTGTATACGGTGCACAAAGCGATTTCTGCGATTTTATTGGCGAAAGAAGCTTCTGAAAAGCTAGATACACCGGTCGTGCCGGTATTTTGGATCGCCGGGGAAGATCATGACTTGGCTGAGATTTGCCATGTTTACCGGGAAACGAACGGACGTGTCGAAAAGCTGAATTACCCGCATGCCAAACTTGGGAAATGCGCTGCTTCACACGCACCGCTTAAAGCAGAAGAAATCGAGGCGTTTTTGGAAGAATATTTCCGCAGCCTGCCCGAGACCGTGCATACGAAGGAGATCCATTCCTTAGTGTTTGGCCATCTCGAGAAAGCCGATACATTTACCGCATTTTTCGCAAGTTTGCTCAATCATTTCTTCAACCAGGAAGGCTTGCTTTATATCGACGCAGCCTATGAGCAATTGCGCGCCTATGAATCAAGCTTTTTCTCACAGATCATCGGAAATAGCGAAGCAATAGCGAAAACAGTCGTAGAAACCGAAACGGCGCTTCAAAAGGAAGGCTATACAGCAGGGATCGATGCCAAAGAGGAAGCGGCGCATCTCTTCATCACGATCGAAGGCGAACGCCTATTGCTCGAGCGTGATGGTAGCCGTTTTGCCGTCAAGAATACGGCAATCAGCTATACGGAACAGGAACTCTTGGAGATTGCCAAGAACGAACCCCAGCGTCTCAGCAATAATGTCGTAACACGGCCGTTGATGCAGGATCTCGTCTTTCCGGTGCTCGCTTTTGTCGGCGGGCCAGGCGAGATCGCCTATTGGGCGGCGTTAAAAGGCGCATTCGAAATCATGGGAATGGAGATGCCGATTGTCATGCCAAGGCTCAGTGTCAGCTTGGTCGACCGCCGGACTGCAGCACTTTTGGAGAAGCGGAACTTGAGTTTTGAAGAGGTTGTCGTGGAGCGGAAAATCCCCCAATTGCGCAATGAACTCTTCGATCATATAAGAGACGAAGAAACGGAAGCGAAAATTGAAGAAGTCAAACAAGGCTTGGCGAAAGAGTACGAAGAACTGATCGGCCGTTTTACAGCGGTTAGTGCCGGGCTTACGCCTTTGGCTGAGAAGAACTTGCGCATCCACTTGGCTCAGCTCGACTTCTTGAAACACAAACTGCAAGATGAAGTGGCGATCCAGAACAGCACCCAGTTCAATCAACTTGCAACGATCGAAAATGCCCTCTTGCCAGAATCAGGGTTGCAGGAGCGGATATATAACCCGGTCCCTTATTTGAACCAGTATGGCAAAGCTTTAGTGGAAGACCTATTGGCGATGCCAATGAAATACGATAACACCCACAAAATTGTCATTCTTTAACTTGGAAAAGCCTGCATATGCAGGCTTTTTTTATGTGAAGTAAACTCTTTGAGATGAAATGCTGTAACAATAGTGAAATATTTCAAAAACAAGTGGTGGCATGTGGGGGAATGTGGTACATTAATTATAATAAGTGGGGTGAAAGGCATGTTCATGGGCGAATTTCAACACAATGTTGATGCTAAGGGCAGATTAATCGTTCCTGCAAAATACCGTGAACTGCTTGGTGAGCATTTTGTGATCACCAGAGGCCTGGATCAGTGCTTATTTGGTTATCCGATGAATGAATGGAATAAAATTGAAGAAAAATTAAAAGAAATGCCAGTTACGAAAAAAGATGCACGCGCATTCACCCGTTTTTTCTTCTCAGGGGCCCAGGAAGTGGAACTTGATAAGCAGGGGCGCGTCAATATACCTGCCAACCTTTTGTCATATGCCAAAATCGAAAAAGAGTGCGTCATTCTCGGCGTCTCCAACCGCTTTGAGATATGGGCGAAAGATGCATGGGAAGCGTATTTCGAAGAATCCGAAGAATCCTTTAATGAAATTGCCGAAAACTTAACTGACTTTGATTTTTAATTAACGAACGGGGGGACTGGGTTGTTCAATCACACTACAGTTTTGCTGCATGAAACTGTCGATGGGCTGAACATTCGTCCTGATGGCATATATGTAGATTGTACACTCGGCGGTGCCGGCCATAGCGAATATTTGGCCCAGCAGCTATCCGATCAGGGACATCTGTACTGCTTTGATCAGGATGTAACAGCAATCGAACATGCAAAAGAAAAACTGAAAGACCATTTACATAAGATCACTTTTATCCATGCAAACTTCAAGTATTTAAAAGAAGAATTAGAACAACGCGGAATCGAGCACGTGGACGGCATCTTATATGACCTGGGCGTTTCGTCGCCGCAGCTCGATACGCCGGAACGCGGATTCAGCTATCATCATGACGCCCCACTCGATATGCGCATGGACCAAAGTGCGGAACTGAGCGCTTACCATGTCGTGAACGAATGGCGCTTCGAAGATTTGGTGCGCATTTTCTACCGTTATGGAGAAGAAAAATTCTCCAAACAGATTGCACGTAAAATCGAAGCTGCGAGAGAAAAACAACCAATCGAAACGACAGCGCAACTGGTCGAATGCATCAAAGACGGCATTCCGGCGCCAGCGAGGCGTAAAGGCGGGCATCCGGCAAAACGCGTATTCCAGGCGATCCGCATCGCGGTGAACGATGAGCTTGGGGCCGCTGAGACTTCTTTGCAGGATGCGATCGACATGCTCGCTATTGGCGGAAGAATCAGCGTCATCACTTTCCATTCGCTCGAAGACCGCTTGACAAAGGCATTATTCAAGGAAGCTTCATCACTTCCGGAACTGCCGCCTAACTTGCCGGTCATCCCGGACGGTCTTGAACCGAAATTGAAATTAATCACTCGAAAACCAATATTGCCATCAGAAGAAGAATTGGCGCATAATAATCGGTCGCGTTCCGCCAAGTTGCGGATTGCGGAGAAAATCAAACTCTAAGGACGTGTTTAAATGGCGTTGAATGCGAGAACCCAAACCTACATCCAGCAGCCGGCCGTTCCGCAAAGTCCGAATAGACAGCCGGCAAAAAAGAAAAAACGCATTACGAAGGGCGAGAAAATCCTTTATACAGCTTTCCTGGCTGTCTGCATCATGTGCGCATTGCTCGTCTTGCAAAATCAGTCGACAATCCAAGCTTCCACGCAGGAAATCCAGACAATTGAAAATTCAATCAATGAAACGACGAAACAAAATACCGATTTGTCCGTGCAAGTAAGTGAACTGTCTTCATATGAGCGCATTTGGTCGAAAGCAAAGGATTACGGCTTAAAATTAAATGAGCGAAATGTAAAGGTAGTGCCGGGACAATGAAGAAAAAATTTCGTTTTCAAGGAGGAGCCTTTCTGCTATTTTTACTATTTGCAGGGCTCTTTTTCCTTTTAATGGCCAGAATAATCACAATTCAAGCGACGGGCAAAGTGGAAGGTCAGGAGTTGGCTGCGAGAGCAGCTGCCAAATACAGCCAGGAAGAAGTATTGACCGCAGAACGCGGGAAGATTTTGGACCGCAACGGCGAAGTCATTGCAGAAGATACATTGACGTATAAATTAGTGGCGGTGCTGGATGAATCGGTAACGACGAATCCAAAAGAACCGAATCACGTTATCGATGCCGAAGAAACGGCAGCGTACCTCTCTGAGCAATTGGGGACGCCGAAAGAAGAGTTAGTCAGCATTCTGGAAAAAGGAATCGAAAAAGACCGTTACCAGGTGGAGTTCGGCGCAGCTGGACGCGAAATCAGCCACACACAGATGCTTGAGATGAAGGAAAAAGATTTGCCGGGCTTATTATTCGTGAAGGACCTTAAACGCCTTTACCCGAACGGTGTGTTTGCTTCCCATCTAATCGGCTTCGCCATGAAAGAAGAAGTCGAGGATGGCCAAGTGAAGACCAAAGGCAAAATGGGCTTGGAGTCCATTCATGACGAAGTCCTGACGGGCAAGAACGGTAAAATGGAGTTTGATACCGATAAATGGGGATATCTATTGCCGAATAGCCAAGAAGCCGTCACTCCCGCTATCGACGGATCCAATCTCCAATTAACACTGGACCGCACGCTTCAGAACTTTTTGGAAGATGCCATGTCGAGCGTCCAGGAAGAATACAACCCGGCACGTATGATCGCTGTAATCGCCGATCCAGATACCGGCGAGATCCTGGGCATGTCCCAGCGCCCGACCTTCAACCCGAACACGCGTGAAGGCTTATCGGACAATTGGTTAAACGAGAGCATCGAGCTGACAATCGAGCCTGGCTCGCCGATGAAAGTATTCACATTGGCGGCAGCTGTCGAAGAAGGCAAATGGGATCCGAATGCTTATTATGATTCCGGGACCTATACATTGCTGGACCGCACAATCGGCGACCATAACAGCGGCCGTGGTTGGGGCAGCATCACGTTCCTTGAAGGCTTCCAGCGTTCTTCCAACGTATCGATGGGTTATTTACTTGAGCGCCTCGGTGCGGATAATTTTATGAATTACATCGATGCCTTCGGTTTCGGCGAAAAAACCGGCATCGATTTGCCGAATGAAGCGGCAGGAAAGATCTTGGATCAATATCCGATCAATAAATTGACCACTTCCTATGGACAAGGATCGACCGTTACGCCGATTCAGATGATCCAGGCAGCAACAGCCCTGGCTGGAGATGGCACGATGATGAAACCGTATATTATCGATCAAATCAAGAATCCTGATACAGGCGATGTAACTGTGAAATCTGAACCACAAGAAGCCGGTACGCCGATTTCAGCAGAAACGGCGAAAAAAGTCCGTGAAATCATGGCTTCCACTGTCACCTCGGAAGTCGGCTCTGCACAAGGCTTCGCATTGCAAGATTATTCTGTAGCAGGGAAGACCGGTACCGCACAAGTTCCTGGAGAAGACGGACGGTATATGACGGGCTCGAACAATTATTTGTTCTCATTCCTCGGAATGGCCCCGGCAGATGATCCGGAACTATTGATTTACATTGGCGTGCAGCAGCCTCAATTGCCTGCAGATGAATACGGTTCTGTCCCGGTATCCAAAATTTTCACGTCTGTCATGGAAAACGGATTGAAGTATTTGAACATCGCACCTGAGAATTCAGTGGAAGCAAAGACTGTTGAAATTGAAGACTATAAAGGGCTTCCTATGGAAGAAGCGGTTTCTCAGCTGAAAGCCAAGGGGTTGAACCCGATTGTCGCTGGTGATAATTCTCAAATAAGTGATCAATATCCAGCAGCCGGCGAGAAATTGGTGGCTGGTGAAAATATCATTTTGAGAACTGGCGGTACCACGGCCATTCCAGATTTCACGGGCTGGTCGAAGCGGGAACTGTTGGCGTTCCAGGCGCTCAGCGGATTGCCGCTTGAAATTGCAGGCCAAGGTTTTGCCATGACGCAAAGTGTGGCAAAAGGAGCAGTACCGGATAAAGGCGAATCGGTAATCATCGAATTGCAGCCGCCGGAAATATTTTATCCGGAGCAATCGCTGAACGCTGAAGAAGCGCAGGAGCCTGAGACTGAACAAGCTGAAACAGAAAGCCAGGAAGCCACTGAAACTACAACAGAACCCATCACTGAAGAACCAACAGAACCAATAGAAGAACAAACGGAACAACCTGTGAATAATGAATAAATGAACGAGTGTACTCGTCTTTAAAGGAGCTCTATTATGGAAGGTATAAATATATTTGGATTTGGGATTGCATTGATCATGACCGTCGCATTGATGCCAGTATTCATCCCACTATTGAAACGCATGAAATTCGGACAAAGCATCCGTGAGGAAGGCCCGCAATCCCATTTGAAAAAAACAGGGACACCAACGATGGGCGGATTGGTATTCCTTATTTCCATCATCGTTACGGTCCTATTGGTCGCCGCTTTCAATGGTGAATTGACGACGCCAGTGGTCATTTTGCTGATTGTTTTATTCGGTTACGGATTGATCGGATTTTTGGATGACTTTATCAAAGTGGTGCTCAAGCGCAATCTTGGGCTGACGTCACTGCAGAAATTGCTGGCGCAAATTGTCATTGCCGTTTTGTCGTTCTTTTTGCTACGCTCTAACGGCTTTGATACCGCACTAGGTATTCCTTTTACGGATGTATCCATCGAACTTGGTTGGGTATATGTCTTGTTCATCGTGTTCTGGTTGGTCGGCTTCTCAAACGCCGTCAATTTGACGGATGGTCTTGACGGGCTGGTCGCTGGAACGGCATCCATCGCTTTTGCTGCATTCGGCATATTGGCGATCGTCCAGCAGGAAACCGGGATTGCTTTGTTCACGTTTGCTGTTGCAGGCGGGCTGATCGGATTCCTCATTTTCAACAAATACCCGGCAAAAGTATTCATGGGCGATACAGGTTCCTTGGCTCTTGGCGGTGCACTTGCCATGGTTTCGATCCTATTGAAACAGGAATTGCTCTTGCTCTTGATCGGTTTGGTGTTCGTCATTGAAACCGCTTCGGTCATTTTGCAGGTCGGAAGTTTTAAACTACGGAAAAAACGCATATTCAAAATGAGCCCGATCCATCATCATTTTGAATTGAGCGGCTGGTCTGAATGGAAAGTAGTCACCGTATTTTGGGGTGTCGGCTTCATCAGCGCTGCGATTGCCGTTTTATTGGAGGTCATGTAAATGAAAGATTTGCCGCAACTGCATCAAAAGAAAGTGCTTGTGCTCGGATTGGCGAAGAGCGGCTTTACCGCTGCACGCCTTTTACATAAACTCGGGGCTTTCGTGACGGTCAATGATTCCAAGCCCTTTGAAGAAAACCCTGAAGCCCAGGAACTATTGAATTTGGGTGTCACGGTCATTTGCGGGCGTCACCCGGAAGATTTATTGGATGAAGGTTTTGAGCTGGTCATCAAGAATCCGGGGATTCCTTACCGCAACCACCTGATCCAGAAAGCATTGGAAAAAAACATCCCGGTGTGGACCGAAATCGAGCTGGCTTACCGTATAAGCGAAGCGCCATTTATCGGCATCACGGGGTCGAACGGCAAAACCACGACAACAACACTGTTGTTCCATATGCTCAATCAAGATGGCAAATCACCGCTTATTGCGGGGAATATCGGCACAGTGGCAAGCGGAGTGGCAGAAAAAGCGACAGCTGACCACGTCATTGTCACAGAACTTTCTTCATTCCAACTAAAGGGGACGGAATCGTTCCGCCCGCATATCTCGATTATCACCAATTTATATGAAGCGCATCTTGATTATCATGGATCGCTGGAAGACTATATCGGATCGAAAAAGAAAATCACGGAAAACCAGACGGCTGATGATTATTTCATCTACAATGCCGACCAGCAAATGCTCGTGGACCATGCCAAGACTGTTAAAGCACAAGGCATTCCTTTCACCTTGAAAGGCCGCACCGAAGAAAGCATCAGCGCAGACAGCGACTATATTTATTGGCAAGGCGAACCGCTGATCGAACGCAAGCGGATCATGCTGGCAGGTGAGCATAATCTTGAGAACATTTTGTCCGCCACTGCGGCAATGCTTCTTTCAGGAGGAACGAAAGAAACCATCATCCGCGTATTGACTTCTTTCACTGGGGTTAAGCACCGTTCCCAATTCGTTGGGGATTGGCAAGGAAGACGGTTCTATAACGATTCGAAGGCAACGAATGAACTTGCCACCAAGAGTGCGCTGGAAGCTTTCAACGACAACATCATTTTGCTTGCGGGGGGACTGGAGCGCCAGCATTCCCTAGAAGAATTGCGTCCCTATATGGACCGCGTGAAAGTGCTCGTCACTTTCGGCGAGACGGCAGACCGTTTTGCTGAATTTGCAGAAAGCTGCCATGTCCCGACGGTCATCAAAGCCGGATTGATGGACGACGCGGTCGAAAAGGCGGTCAGCCATTCCTCGGCGGAGGATACAATCCTATTGTCTCCTGCTTGTGCGAGCTGGGATCAATACGAAAGTTTTGAAGTCCGTGGCGATGCGTTCATCGAAGCGGTACGGAAATATACAGAAGCGAACGAATAAGGCGAAGGAGCGGCGGATATGGACAAAGTTATAGACATCGAAGAACGCATACCAACGCTCCGGGAGCGGCGCAGAAAAAGGTCGAACCGCAAGTTTGCGGCTTTATTGACCGTTTTCGTTTCGTTGCTGTTCATTCTTTTATACAGCCAGTCCACTTACAGCGAAATCCGCGACATTAAAGTCACAGGTGCTGAATTGTTCGATGGCGAGAGTTATAAGCAGGCCAGCACTTTGGCTGTGGGGGATTCGATGTGGTCATTTGATAGCGGGGAGATCGAACAAGAAATCGAATCGCTAGAATGGGTTGAATCGGCAACTGTCGAAAAGAAATGGCTGAGCTCTGTTGAAATCGAAATCGAGGAATTTGTCGAGATGGGGTATTTGGACCAAGGCAATAGCTATCAAGTGGTCTTGTCGAATGGCGTCGTGCTCAACCAGCCGATCAGCGTTGTGGAAGGACCGATCTTTTCAAATTTCGAAGATGAAGCGAAACGGGAAGCGCTGATTGAACAATTGGTCAAAACCGACCCGGAAGTGCAGAACCTCATCTCGCAAGTTATTTTGGATACAGAACAGGAACGTGCGGATTACATCACAATCTATATGAATGACGGAAACGAAATCAAGGCGATTTTATCGACGCTAGCGGAGAAAATTAATTACTATCCGTCTGTTACCGCCCAATTAGAAGACCGCAAAGGCATCATCGACATGGAAGTGGGCATCTATTTCCGTTCCTATAACGATGTGTTCGGATTAGCGGAAGCGGGTGAGGAACTTGAAAATGTCGAAGAACAATGACCGCAAAAGCATCAGCAAGTCGATCATCTTCTCGCTCGTTTTCTTAGTTCTCGGGTTTATCATGGCCTATTCCTATAGTTTATCGAACCAGCGGGAAGCGGAAAATGATTTTACGGGAGCCAGCTTTTTCGAGCAAAAAGAACAATACCGGAAAGAATTGATCGAACAGCAAGAGCGTAATAAAGAATTACGCGCAGAGTTGGATGACAAGCAAAAAGCCGTCCAAGAATTCGAACGCTCAGTGGTGGATGGCGAGGAAAACTATACGGCATACGCCCGGGAAGCAGAAGAATTGAGACGCTTCCTCGGGCTTGTTCCGGTTAAAGGGCAAGGCTTGAAAGTGACTCTCGAGGACGGCGAGTACACGGCTGACCATGCGAACCCGAACGATTATATTGTCCACGAAAGCCATGTGTTTCAAGTAATCAACGAACTTTATATTTCCGGAGCCGAGGCGATTGCGGTGAATGGCCAGCGGATTCACGGCAATTCCCATATAGTTTGTACAGGCCCTGTCATTACAGTCGATGGCATCCAGCATCCTGCGCCTTTTACCATCGAAGCGATTGGGAGTCCGGAAGTATTGGCTGCCTCCATGCAGCTGTCAGGCGGCGTCCAGGACCAGCTCGTCAACGATAACATCATTGTAACGCTTGATTCAGGGCAAGCCATCCGCATGCCGGCACTTTTGTCGGAGTTGGATACAGGGGGATGACGATGAAAAAACGCATTACTGGCCGTTTTACGGTCATTCTTTTTGTCATCGGTTTTATGACTGCAACACAATACAATACTGTGAATACGGATGACAGCCGGGATTCCCGGGATACATGGGAAATCCGCCAGCAATTATCGCGGGAAAAGCAACTTCATTCAGAATTGCTGTCGGAAATCAGCCTACTGGATGAGACACTCGGCAAGTATAGCGATGAAGCGACTCAAGATCCGGAGGCGGTTTTGAAAGAGACGGTCGAAGATTTGCGGATCTCTGCCGGCCTTTCGCAAATGAGCGGGCCGGGAATTGAACTCGAGATCAGCCCTTCGCTTGAAGCGATTGCGCTAGGAACCGAAATAACAGAAATTCCACCGGATTTATTGATCCGCTTGGTGAATGAAATCAACCGCTTTGACGGCATCGAGCTAGCGATTGCCGGGGAGCGTGTCATCAACACGACCGCGATACGCGATATCAATGGCTACACCACAGTGAATACTGAGCCTATCTCGACGCCACCGTTTGTGATTACTATTACGGCAACGAGCATGGAAGAAGCACGGAAACTTTCTAGTTATTTAACGGCTTCTGCAATTCACGATGATTTTTACATAGACGATTTGACGATCACTATTTCGGAGCCGCAGGAAGAATTGGCGCTGCCGGCTTTTGATGAAGAAATCAACATAGATCATCTTCAAGCCGAGGAGGGGGAGTAGGAATGTGGATATCGATTCTTGGATTGCTGTTGGGCATTTCGCTCGGCTTGTTGACAGATATCCAAATACCGCCTGAATACGCCAGTTATTTGTCGATAGCGGTGTTGGCATCGCTCGATACACTGTTCGGGGGTATACGGGCCCACTTGCAGCAAGTATACGATGATAAAGTGTTCGTTTCAGGTTTTTTCTTTAATATCATACTGGCTGCAGGCCTCGCTTTTCTCGGCGTCCATTTAGGTGTAGATTTGTATTTGGCAGCAATTTTCGCGTTCGGTGTGCGGCTATTCCAGAATATTGCGGTGATCCGCCGCATTCTGCTTGCGAAATGGGCCGAAAAAAAGAAGCTTGGTGAGGCAAATTGACGAATTGCAGGAAAATTTTCTAAGTTTCGCTATTTTACTTAGACAAGGTGTGTATTTTACAATAGAATGTAATGTAGAGAAGTTTTATAAGGAGGTGCCACGAGTTGAGTCAATCAGAATTATATGTAAGTTTGGATATCGGGTCTTCCTCCGTCAAAGTATTGATCGGGGAAATGACCAATAAATCGTTGCACGTCATCGGCGTTGGCAACGTCAAATCTAATGGAATCAAAAAAGGTGCGATTGTTGATATAGATGCAACTGTCCAGTCCATTAAAAAAGCCGTCGATCAGGCAGAGCGCATGATCGGCAAAGAAATCCATGAAGTCGTGCTGGGAATTCCAGCCAACCAAGTGGCATTGCAGCCGGTTAAGGGAATCGTTGCAGTAAACAGCGAGAACCGTGAAATCACGGATGAAGATTTGGAACGCGTTTTGGAAGCGGCACAAGTCATGTCGATCCCGCCAGAACGTGAGCTAGTCAACATCATTCCTGAAGAATATGTCGTCGACCACTTGGGCGAGATCAAAGATCCTAGAGGCATGATCGGCATCCGCCTTGAAATGGATGGTACAATGGTGACGACTTCGAAAACGGTCTTGCACAATGTGCTTCGCTGTGTTGAGCGTGCTGGCCTCGAAATCCGTGAGATTTATGTCCAGCCGCTAGTAGCCGGAAGCTATGCGTTGACGGAAGATGAAAAGAACCACGGAACGGCCTGCATCGATATCGGCGGTGGATCGACGTCAATCGCAGTATTCCGCGATGGCCACTTGCGTGCGGCATCGGTCATTCCAGTTGGCGGAGATCACGTAACGAAAGATTTGTCGATCGTTTTGAAAACGCCGACAGAGCAGGCTGAAAAAATCAAGCTCGAACATGGCCACGCATTCTTCGACGATGCTTCAGAAGAAGAAGTATTCGAAGTGCCGGTGATCGGTTCGGATTCAAGAGAACAATACAGCCAAAAATACATATCTGAAATAATCGGAGTTCGCATGGAAGAACTTTTCGAATTGATTTTGGATGAGTTATATCGCCTCGGCGTCGATGAGCTGCCTGGTGGTGTCGTATTGACAGGCGGAATGGCCAAAATGGACGGCCTTCCAGAACTGGCAAGAAGCATTCTCCAAACGCGTGTGCGCCTGTTCACGCCTGAATTCATCGGAGTTCGCGAGCCGCAGTATACAACAGCGGTCGGATTGATCCAATACGCTTACGCAGAAGATTTGTTCTACGGAAACGTCGGCCATAGTTCAGCGGCTGCACATTCGCAGAAACCTGAGTATGTGGAGCAGCAGCCGAAAAAGCAGAAGCAGCCGAAACAACCGAAACAGGATAACGAAGGTGTCGTAAGCAAAGCCAAAAAAATGTTTGATCGTTTTTTTGAATAAAATCATCATTGTGTCCGGCTTATGTTCAAAAGCTGAGCAATCTTAGGAGGAAAAAAGAATGTTGGAATTTGATACAAATATCGATGCATTAGCCGTAATTAAAGTCATTGGTGTCGGTGGCGGCGGAAACAACGCAGTCAACCGGATGATCGAACATGGAGTTCAAGGGGTGGAATTCATCGCTGTCAACACAGACGCGCAAGCCTTGAACCTTTCGAAAGCGGAAACACGCCTGCAAATCGGCGGAAAATTGACGCGCGGCCTTGGCGCCGGAGCTAACCCGGACGTCGGGAAAAAAGCAGCGGAAGAAAGCAAAGAACAGATCGAAGAAGCTTTGCGCGGAGCCGACATGGTCTTCGTCACTGCCGGTATGGGTGGCGGCACTGGTACGGGTGCTGCACCTGTCATCGCAGGCATCGCAAAAGAACTCGGCGCATTGACAGTGGGCGTCGTTACTCGCCCGTTCACATTCGAAGGACGCAAGCGTTCGACTCAGGCCATCGGCGGAATCGCGACAATGAAAGAATCAGTCGATACATTGATCGTCATCCCGAACGACCGTCTACTTGAAATCGTCGACAAAAACACGCCGATGCTTGAAGCATTCCGTGAAGCGGATAATGTCCTTCGCCAAGGTGTACAAGGCATCTCTGACTTGATCGCAGTTCCTGGTCTTATCAACCTTGACTTTGCCGATGTGAAAACGATCATGTCGAACAAAGGATCAGCACTTATGGGCATCGGTGTCTCTTCTGGAGAAAACCGTGCTGCCGAAGCAGCGAAAAAAGCTGTATCGAGCCCATTGCTTGAAGTATCTGTCGATGGGGCAAAAGGCGTCTTGATGAACATTACAGGCGGTTCGAACTTGAGCTTGTATGAAGTACAGGAAGCAGCCGATATCGTCGCTTCCGCCTCTGATGAAGAAGTGAACATGATCTTCGGTTCCGTTATCAACGACAACTTGAAAGATGAAATCGTCGTCACGGTTATCGCTACTGGATTCAACGAAGAACAATTGAACCCTGCTGGACGCGCACCACGCGGATCTGGATTGAACGCAAACCGTATCCAATCGATCCAGCAGCAAAACCCGGCTCCTTCCATTCGTGAAGCACGCCGCGAAGAACAGTCCCAGCGCCGCGAAGAGCAAACTCCTTATTACAACCAGGAGCCTCAGCGCCAGGATAAGCAAAGTGAAGACGCGTTGGACATCCCGACATTCCTGCGCAACAGACAAAAACGCCGTTAATATGAAAGCAGCTGCCAATTTGGCGGCTGTCTTTATTGTTTTAATGCCAGGCTGAATTGATAAATCAGCTTCGGCTTGGTACAATAAAGTGAACGTCTATAGAAAAGTTGTGAGCAGATGAAAGCGATTAAACCGAAGTTTGAAGAAATGACCCATACATTAAATCAAATCCATAGCGGCATTGAAATCGTCGCAGTCACAAAACAAGTCGGAATCGATAGAACCCAGGAAGCCGTCGATGCGGGCATCCGCCATCTCGGTGAAAACCGTCCGGAAGGCCTCAAGATGAAGCATGGGGAGATCAAAGGCGATGTCGTTTGGCATTATGTCGGTACGCTTCAGTCGCGGAAAGTCAAGGAAGTGATCGGTCTGATCGATTATCTTCATTCACTGGATCGACTGAGCCTGGCGAAAGAAATCCAAAAACGTGCCGATAAGCCAGTCAATTGCTTTATCCAAGTCAATGTTTCCGGCGAAGATTCCAAGAGCGGCTTTTCTCCTGAGGAAGTTCCCGCATTTATCGAATCCCTAAAGGATTTCGATAAAGTGCATGTGGTCGGTTTGATGACCATGGCCCCGAACACAGAAGATGAAGCTTTATTGAGAGCGACTTTTAAAGGTTTGAAAGACTTGCAGCTGCAAATCGCAGCGAACAACTGGGAGCACGCCCCTTGCACAGAATTGTCGATGGGCATGTCCAATGATTACCTGATTGCGGCTGAAGAAGGCGCGACGTTCGTTCGCGTCGGGACCGCATTGGTAGGGTCGGAAAGTGAGGCGGAAAGATGAGCATGAAAGATAAATTTAAGAATTTCTTTTATCTGGACGAGTACGAGGAAGAGCCCGTCCAGGAAGAACGCAAGCAGCGGCCCGTGCAGCGTTATGAGAAGCCTGCCCCGGCAGCTGCCGAACAGCCGCAGAAGAAAGCACCGAAAGCACCAAAGCCAGTGAAAGAACGCCGTGAGAATTTGGAGGAACCTACCGTGCAGAATTTAGTCAATTTGCAGAATTCATCTGCTTCTTCATCGAAAGTCAGTTTGGCGGAACCGCGCGTCTATGCGGAAGCGCAGGATATTGCAGAAAGCTTGAAAACAAAACAGGCCGTCGTGGTCAACTTGCAGCGCATTGAACGGGACCAAGGCCTCCGGATCATCGATTTCCTGAGCGGCACCGTCTATGCACTAGGTGGGGACATTCAACGTATCGGGACGGACATTTTCCTATGCGTGCCGGACACGGTCGAAGTGGATGGCGCCATCTCCGATTATTATCACGACGATCAACAATAGAAAGGTGCTAAAAATCGAATGTATCTTCTTGTAAATTTATTATTGAGCGCTATTAACATCTACTTTTATATCCTAATTATCAGCGTCTTCATGAGCTGGGTGCCGAGCATCAAGGAATCTGCTTTCGGTCAGATGATCTCCCGGATTACCGATCCTTATTTGGATATTTTTCGCCGCTTCATCCCGCCGATCGGCATGATCGATATCTCGCCGATTGTGGCCATTTTCACATTAAGCCTCGCAAGCCAAGGGATCATTACATTGGCTGAGTACCTTCTCTGACAAGAAGCTGAATAAAGAGCAGCTGATATAGGAAGACGGAGAATCCATTTCTCTGTCTTTTTTATTTGCGGCAAACTACGAAAGGGTTTTTCTGCTGTTTGTAGAATGCTTGTTAAACTAAGAACGAATCCAACAACCGGAGGGAACGGCCCATGGAAGAGATATTCCAGCATTTTCGCAAAGACGAACAACAATTTATCGAGCAGGCATCGGACTGGCTGCGAGATGTAGAAGATATGTATGCGCCGAAGCTCACCGACTTTCTGGACCCGCGCCAGCGCTTTATCGTCAAATCGCTGATCGGCGGCAGGGAAGTGGAAATGGCTGCTTCCGGCTTGTTCAGCCAGGCAGAGCGCCAGCGCGTCTTGCTGCATCCTTCGTATTACGTTCCGGAAGAAAGTGATTTCCAAGTGACTATGTTCGAGCTGCGCTACCCTGTGAAATTCGTTACCTTGAAGCATCCGGACATTCTCGGAGCGCTCATGTCGCTCGGTTTGGAACGGGGAAAATTCGGGGACATCCGGATCGGTGAAGGCACGGTGCAGCTCGCAGTGATGGAGGAAATAGCGCCGTATTTGCGCGCCAATTTTATCAGCGCCGGCAAAGTGAAAGTCCAGCTCGAAGAAGTGACCGACCCCGCCGACTATCTCCCGGTCATCGAGGAGTGGACGGAAGAGGCGCATACGGTCAGTTCGCTGCGGCTCGATACGGTCATGAGCTCGGTCTACAAAATTTCCCGCCAGAAAGCCGCGGCGCTGATCAACGGCGGGAAAGTGAAAGTCAATTGGACAGCACAAGAAAGTGTGTCGTTTGAATTGCACGAATCCGATTTGATTTCAGCGAGAGGGCTTGGGCGCGTGCAAATCATCGCGATCGAAGGGCGGACGAAAAAGGACAAGATCCGCCTGCAGGTCGGTAAATTGGAATTGAAAAAATAAAACACCGGCGAATGTGGTGAATATTACTGAAATTTCTCGCCATGACAGGTATAATGAGTGTAAACATGCAGAGAGTAAGGAGAGATACGATGCCTTTATCACCATTAGATATACATAATAAAGAGTTCAGCCGCGCATTCCGCGGTTATCAAGAAGATGAGGTCAATGAATTCCTCGAACAGATCATGAAAGATTACGAAAAAGTCATTAAAGAACGGACTGAAATGGAAGAGCGCATGAAATCCACGGATGAGCGCATGGGCCATTTCACCAATCTGGAAACGACTTTGCAGAAATCGATCTTCGTCGCTCAGGAAGCGTCAGAAGAAGTCCGCCGCAACGCCCAGAAAGAAGCGGATTTGATCGTCCAGGAAGCGGAGAAGAATGCAGACCGCATCGTCAATGAATCTTTGGCGAAAGCGCGCCGCATCGCGACCGAAATCGAAGAGTTGAAAAAGCAGTCGAAGATTTTCCGAAATCGTTTCAAGATGCTGGTGGAAGCGCAGCTTGATTTGATTGAAACGGAAGACTGGAACACATTGCTTGAATACGACTTGGACACGGAGAATATCGACCAGATCGAAAAGAAAGAAGCCGGAAGCGCAGCGAAGGAATAAGCCCGCTCTTGACTGAGGCCCATTCTGCTTCTATAATTACGACATACTTACAAACGCATTGATGGAGACAGTACAAAACGGAAATCCGATCGAGCGAGCCGGGGGCGGTGGAAGCCTGGCGCGGTGCCGTCTTGGAAAATCACTCCTGAGCTGGACCGGTGAACGCAAGTAACCGGGCCCGTCCCCGCCACGTTACGGTGTAGAGTTGGCAGCACACAGCTGCAACAAGGGTGGTACCGCGAGCTTCTCGTCCCTTTCCAGGGATGGGGGCTTTTTATTATGCTTACAGGAGGAATGGAAAATGGATTATAAAGATACATTATTGATGCCAAAAACCGAGTTCCCGATGCGCGGCAATTTGCCGAACCGGGAACCTGAAATGCAAAAGAAATGGGAAGAAATGGACATCTATAAAAAAGTCCAGGACCGCACAAAAGGACGCCCATTTTTCGTGCTTCATGACGGTCCGCCATATGCGAACGGCGACCTTCACATGGGACACGCTTTGAACAAAGTATTGAAGGACATGATCGTCCGCTCGCGCAGCATGATGGGCTTCCACGCCCCTTATGTCCCAGGCTGGGATACACACGGTTTGCCGATCGAGCAAGCACTAACCAATAAGGGCGTGAACCGCAAAGAATTGTCACTCGCGGAATTCCGCAAGCTATGTGAGGAATATGCATACGAACAGATCGACAGCCAGCGTTCACAATTCAAACGGATCGGCGTACGCGGTGACTGGGAAAACCCATACGTCACATTGAAGCCTTCTTATGAAGCGCGCCAAATCGAAGTATTCGGCAAAATGGCCAATAAAGGCTATATCTATAAAGGCTTGAAGCCGGTCTACTGGTCCCCATCCAGTGAATCGTCTCTTGCTGAAGCGGAGATCGAGTATCACGATAAAAAATCACCATCGATCTATGTATCCTTCCCTGTTACAGACGGAAAAGGCGTTTTGGATGAAGGCGTCAAGCTGGTCATCTGGACGACGACGCCTTGGACGATCCCTGCCAACCTCGGAATCTCCGTTCATGCAGATCTGGATTACGTGGAAGTCGCTCACGGCGGTTCAAAGTTCGTCGTTGCGAAAGATTTGCTCGAAGAAGTGGCGAAAGAGCTGGAATGGACGGATTATGAAGTGGTCCGCACAGTGAAAGGCCAGGAACTGGAGCATATCCAGGCGAAACACCCATTGTATGACCGTACGTCACTCGTCATGCTTGGCGACCATGTTACGACCGATTCCGGTACAGGTTGTGTCCATACCGCTCCTGGACACGGGGAAGATGACTTCTTGATCGGCAAAAAATATGGTTTGGATGTATTGTGTCCAGTCGATGAGCGTGGCGTCATGACAGAAGAAGCGCCAGGATTTGCGGGCGAGTTCTACGACAAAGCGAATAAATCGATCACTGAAGCATTAGATGAAGCAGGCGCACTAGAAGCCTTGTCATTCATCACCCACTCCTATCCACATGACTGGCGTACGAAAAAACCGGTCATCTACCGTGCGACTGCGCAATGGTTCGTATCGATCGATGCGTTCCGTGACCAGATCTTAAAAGCAATCGATGAGACATCGTTCACTCCGGCATGGGGCGAAACACGCCTTTACAATATGCTGCGCGACCGCGGCGACTGGAACATTTCCCGCCAGCGCGTATGGGGCGTCCCGATTCCGGTATTTTATGCGGAAAACGGCGATCCGATTATCACAGAAGAAACGATTGCGCATATCGCCGATCTATTCCGCGAGCACGGATCGAACATCTGGTTCGAGCGCACGGCAGCGGAATTATTGCCGGAAGGCTTTACGCACCCGAGCAGCCCGAACGGCATCTTTACGAAAGAAATGGATATCATGGACGTTTGGTTCGATTCCGGTTCGTCCCATCAGGCAGTGCTCGATGAGCGTGAAGACCTTCAATACCCGGCTGACCTTTATCTCGAAGGCTCTGACCAATACCGCGGCTGGTTCAACTCCTCGCTTACGACGAGCGTCGCCATCAACGGCATCGCTCCGTATAAAGGCGTATTGAGCCACGGCTTTACATTGGACGGCAACGGCCGCAAAATGAGTAAATCGCTTGGCAATACAATCGTGCCGGCAAAAGTCATGAACCAAATGGGAGCGGACATCCTGCGCCTATGGGTTTCTTCTGTTGACTATACGGCAGATGTGCGCGTATCGGATGACAACTTCAAGCAAGTGTCGGAAGTGTACCGCAAAATCCGCAACACGCTGAAATTCCTTCACGGCAACTTGGCTGATTTCGATGAAACGAAAGATCGCGTGCCGTTTGAAGACATGCGCGAAATGGATCAGTACATGGTCATGAAATTGAATAAATTGATCGATACGGCTACAAAAGGCTATGACAATTATGAATTCTCCTCTGTATATCATGCATTGAATGGCTATTGCGCAAGTGACCTCAGCTCGTTCTATCTCGATGTCGCAAAAGACGTCGTCTATATCGAACGCGCTGACCATCCGCACCGCCGCGCGATGCAGACAGTGATGTTCGACAGCTTGATGGCACTCGTCAAGCTTGCTTCTCCAATCTTGCCGCATACAGCGGATGAAATGTGGTCGTATCTGGAATCCGCTTCAGAAGAAAGCGTCCAGTTGACAGACTTCCCAGAAGCTGCGGAGCGTCCTGAATTCAAGGATCTGGAAGCGAAATGGAGCCGTTTCATGGACGTCCGCGACGATGTCCTGAAAGCTTTGGAAGAAGCGCGTGCGGCAAAAACGATCGGAAAATCGCTTGAAGCGAAAGTGACGGTCTACGCAAATGAAGAACTGGCGAACTTATTGCCGGCTATCGATTCCAATCTCGCGCAATTGTTCATCGTTTCTGAATATGAATTCGGCGGCGCGAAAGAGCAAGCGCCTGAAAACGCATTGTCACTCGATGAAGTGGCAGTCGTTGTCGAAAAAGCGGAAGGCGAGAAATGTGGCCGCTGCTGGACGATCTCCAAGCATATCGGCGAATCTGATGCACATCCTGAGCTTTGCCCACGTTGTGCAGAAGTCGTTGAAATCGAATACGCTTAAGTTTGAACGGTCCGAAAGCCGGTTATCCGGTTTTCGGACTTTTTTCTTTTTTCGCCCGCTCTGTGTTAAAATGAATAGACTGATGAATGACGGAGGAAATACAAGTGATTTATTATGGGATTGCTCTACTAATTATTGCATTGGATCAATGGACCAAATGGCTGGTCGTCAAAAATATGGAGCTCGGAGAACGGATTCCTGTGCTCGAACCGTATCTGGGATGGCTTTCCCACCGCAATCGCGGCGCGGCTTGGGGAATGCTAGAAGGGCAGATGTGGCTGTTTGCCATCATCACTGTTGTAGTGATTGTGGCGATTCTGTATTATTTCCATAAGCATGCCGGTGGGCAGCCGCTGTTTCAATTGGCGCTGATGGTGCTACTAGGAGGCGCAATCGGTAATTTCATCGACCGGATGTACCGCGGGGAAGTGGTCGATTTTGTCGATGTGCTGATTCCAGTAATCAATTATGATTTTCCGATCTTCAATGTAGCGGATGCTGCATTGACCATTGGTGTCGTCTTAATGGTCATTTACGTGATCATGGATGAAAAACAACAAAAGAAAAAGGTGTCTTAATGGAAGAACTGACGATAAACATTACAGAAGAACAAAAAGGCGAGCGGATCGATAAAGTGATCTCTGCCATCGATGAGGAATGGTCGCGTTCGCAGATCAGCAATTGGGTCAAAGATGGCCATATCAAAGTAAATGGTGAAACGGTGAAGCCGAATTACAAAGTGCGCCTGCAAGATGAGATCCTCATCACGCCGCCGCTATTGGAAGAATTGGATGCAGAACCGGAAAACCTGAACCTCGATGTCGTCTACGAAGACGAAGACGTGCTCGTCGTCAACAAACCGAAAGGCATGGTCGTCCACCCGGCTCCAGGACATGCGAGCGGGACGCTCGTCAACGGCCTCATGTACCATTGCACCGATCTTTCGGGCATCAATGGCATCGTGCGCCCGGGAATCGTCCACCGCATCGATAAAGATACGTCTGGCTTATTGATGGTCGCGAAAAACGATCTCGCCCATGCATCTTTAGTGGATCAATTGGTCGAAAAATCGGTGACGCGCAAATACATCGCACTTGTCCACGGGCATATCGCCCACGACAAAGGCACCATTGATGCACCAATCGCGAGAGACCCGAAAGAGCGCCAGAAGATGGCTGTTGTCGATAAAGGGAAGCATGCGGTGACGCATTTCACTGTGCTTGAGCGTTTCGGTGATTTCACATTAGTGGAATGCCGACTTGAAACGGGACGCACGCACCAAATCCGTGTCCATATGCGTTATATCGGCTTCCCGCTTGTCGGCGACCCGAAATACGGACCGCGAAAAACGATGGATATCGGCGGTCAGGCCTTGCATGCAGCCGTCATCGGTTTTATCCATCCACGGACGAAGGAATACCTGGAGTTCTCGGCTCCTTTACCGACAGAATTCGAGGAACTTCTCGAGACTCTCCGCTAAGGGGGTTGACAAACGAAATGGCTGTTCTTTATACTTAGACCAGTCAACTGAATACGCATCACCTTTAAGAACAGTCCAGAGAGGCTGAAAAGGGATATTCGCAAAGCCGGAAGTGTGTCTTCCGGAAGGTTTTTTTCTGCGCTTATGCACCCTTCGCCTCTTCGGCGGAGGGTTTTTTCATGCAGAAATTTCGAAGCAATCATAAAGGAGTGGAACACATGGCAGAAAAAGCGGTCATTCTCGATGACAAAGCAATCGGGCGCGCAATTACACGCATCGCCCACGAAATCATCGAGCGCAATAAAGGAATCGACGGGTGCATCTTAGTCGGGATCAAGACAAGGGGCGCATTCATCGCCAAGCGTTTGGCGGAGAAAATCGAACAAATCGAAGGCAAACCCATTCTGACAGGGGAACTGGACATCACGCTTTACCGGGATGATTTAAGCCAGAAAAACCCGGGCCAGGAACCGCTTGTCCAGCAAGTCGATATCGAACACAGCATTAAAGACCAGAAAGTCATCCTGGTCGATGATGTTCTCTACACGGGCCGCACTGTCCGCGCAGCAATGGACGCGGTCATGGACCTCGGCCGGCCGGCACAGATACAGCTCGCCGTATTGATCGACCGGGGACACCGGGAGTTGCCGATTCGCTCCGATTATGTCGGAAAAAACATCCCGACCTCGAGTGAAGAACGGATCGTGGTCGAGATGACAGAAAGCGACAGCACCGACCGTGTCACCATCAACGACTAAGAATTACTATAGAGACAGGGGAGAAACAGCTTGAGCAATGCCATTCTAGACATACACGATAAACCAAAAACGGGGCAATGGATTTCCCTTAGCCTGCAGCACATGTTCGCCATGTTCGGCGCAACAATCCTGGTGCCGCAGCTGGTTGGCTTGAGCCCCGCGATTGCGCTATTGACGAGCGGCATCGCCACCATCATCTTCGTCCTCATCACGCAATTCAAAGTGCCGGCTTACCTCGGATCTTCATTCGCCTTTATTGTCCCGATACAAATCGCCACGGAAACAGGCGGCATCGGCTCGGCGATGATCGGCGCGATGTTCGTCTCGCTCGTCTACGCCATCGTTTCGCTGATCATCTGGAAGACCGGCTACAAATGGCTCATGAAACTGCTGCCGCCGATCGTTGTCGGCCCGGTCATCATTGTTATCGGACTGGCCCTGTCCGGAACGGCGGTCGACATGGCCATGAATATCCCAACGGTAGACGGAGGCTCTGAATACAGCTTACTGCATTTCTCAGCCGCACTTGTCACACTCGCCACGGCCATCATCTGCAATATTTACTTCAAGAATATCATCTCGCTCATGCCAATCTTGATCGGTATCATTGCAGGTTATGCCTATTCAACACTGATCGGCATTATCGATTTTGCTCCAGTGGCAGCGGCCAGCTGGTTCCAAGTACCGGAATTTTTACTGCCGGGAATTGATTACTCTTTCCAAGTGACACCGACACTGTTGTTCGTCATGGTGCCAATCGCCATCGTCACGATTTCTGAGCATATCGGGCATCAGCTTGTCCTCGGTAAGATTGTCGATCGCAACTACATAAAAGATCCCGGCCTTCATCGCTCGATTTTAGGAGACGGAATCGGGACGTTCATCTCCTCGCTTGTCGGAGGCCCGCCGAAAACGACATACGGCGAGAACATCGGCGTACTTGCCATCACGAAAGTGTTCAGCGTCTATGTCATTCTGGGTGCTGCGGTATTCGCCATCCTGTTCTCGTTCTTCGGAAAATTGATGGCGGTCATCGACACGATTCCGACAGCAGTGCTCGGGGGTATCTCGATCCTGTTGTTCGGTATCATCGCTTCGTCCGGACTACGGATGCTGGTCGATAACGGCATCGACTTCGGCAATAACCGCAACTTGGTCATCTCGTCGGTCATCCTGGTCATCGGGATCGGCGGCGCGAAACTCGAGTTCAGCGAATCGTTCGCGATCGAAGGAATGGCGCTCGTAATCTTGAACTTAATCCTGCCTGGTCTTGATAAACAGGAATTGGATGATGGAACTGAATAAACTTACCTTTTAAGGAATGTCCAGAGAGGCATGGAAAGGGTTATGGATAGGGGTGCAGTCTACCCTTATTTCCTTACACCTTCCTGCCCCTGGGAAGGTGTTTTTTTGTACAGTCAACGAAAGGGCGTGAGCAAATTGCCGAATCTGTTAACGATGAATAATCTTGAAAACGACAAAATCATGAACTTGCTGAAGCGAGCCGAGCAGTTCGAAAGGGGCGAAAAAGCGTCACTCGAGGGGGCGGTCGTCAATTTATTTTTCGAACCGAGCACACGGACGAAAATGAGCTTTGAGATGGCTGAACATCGTCTTGGACTATCCGTACTGCCATTCGAAACGGCCTTTTCCAGCATCCTAAAAGGCGAAACGCTCTATGACACGGTGAAAACGATGGAAGCGATCGGCGTCAAGGCGGTCATCATCCGCCACGAGGAAGAAGAATATTACCAGCAGCTAGCAGGCTGCAAGGTAGCGGTCATCAACGGCGGTGATGGCTCGGGCCAGCACCCGACGCAATCGCTGCTCGATCTGTACACGATTCATCAGGAGTTTGGCCGCATCGATGGCATCCACGTAACAATTGTCGGGGATATCGCCCATAGCCGTGTCGCCAAGTCGAATGCAGCCGCACTGAAACAGCTCGGCGCGAAAGTCAGCTTCGTGTGCCCGGAGGAATGGAGCGGCGAGTACGACACAACCGATGATTTGGATGCCTTGATCGGCGAAACGGACGTCGTTATGATGCTCCGCGTGCAGCATGAACGGCACGCCGTCTCCGCACTATTTTCCAAAGAACGCTACCATATTGAGTTCGGGTTGACAGAAGCACGCGAGCGCAAAATGAAAAAAGACGCCATCATCATGCATCCGGCACCAATCAACCGGGGAGTGGAGATTGCGAATTCGCTCGTCGAATGCCAGCGTTCAAGAATCTTCAAACAAATGGAAAACGGCGTCTTCGTCCGGATGGCCGTACTCGAATATGCAATGAAAGGGAGAGAATAAAATGGGATTATTCATTAAGAACGTAAAGATGTTGAACGGGGAACAATTGGAGGAAACGAACATCCGCGTCAAGGATGGCCGCATCGAGGAGATCGGCGCACACTTGAACGGGCAGGGAGAAACGGAAATCGACGGCAAAGGCCGAATGATCGCACCAGGGTTTGTGGACGTCCATGTCCATCTGCGTGAACCGGGGGGAGAAAAAAAGGAAACCATTGAAAGCGGCACGAAGTCAGCGGCACGCGGCGGTTATACGACCATCTGCGCCATGCCGAATACACGGCCGGTACCCGACACGAAAGAAAATCTCGATCACGTCAACGGCTTGATCGAAAAAAATGCGCTCATCCGGGTTTTGCCGTATGCATCCATCACGATCCGCGAAGCGGGCAAAGAACGGACCAATTTGAAAGAACTGAAAGAACATGGCGCCTTTGCGTTCACGGACGACGGCGTTGGCATCCAGGAAGCAGGAATGATGCTCGAGACGATGAAAGAAGCCGCAGACCTCGATATGACTGTCGTCGCCCATTGCGAAGACAACAGCCTGATCTACGGCGGCGTCATGCATGATGGCAAGCGAAGCCGCGAGCTGGGCTTGCCTGGAATCCCGTCTGTTGCGGAATCAGTGCATATCGCACGCGATATCCTGCTCGCTGAGGCGGCTGGCGCCCATTATCACGTCTGCCATGTCAGCACGAAAGAGTCGGTGCGTGTCATCCGCGACGCAAAACGGGCAGGCGTCCGCGTCACGGCGGAAGTGACGCCCCATCATCTATTGTTAACGGAAGATGACATCCCAGGCGACGACGCGAATTACAAAATGAACCCGCCGCTTCGCGCACAGGAAGATTACGAAGCGCTTCACGAAGGGCTGCTCGACGGCACACTTGATTTTATTGCGACGGACCACGCCCCGCATGCTGCGGAAGAAAAAGCGAACGGCATGGAAAAAGCGCCATTCGGCATCGTCGGATTCGAAACGGCGTTCCCGCTCCTGTATACGGAATTTGTCCAAAGCGGCAAATGGACTCTTGGGCAATTGATCGGCTGGCTGACGAAAAAGCCGGCAGATGTGTTCGGCCTTCCATACGGGACGATTGAGGCAGGACAAGCAGCCGACCTGGTGCTGCTCGACTTGGACAAACAGCAGGAAATCCGCCCGGAAGATTTCCTTTCCAAAGGAACGAATACGCCATTTGGCGGACAAACTTGCACCGGCTGGCCAGTAATGACCATTTTCGGCGGTGACATCGCATGGCAGGAGGAAAACTGATGAAACGTTATTTGATCTTAGAAGACGGCACAGTATTCACGGGGGAAGCATTCGGCGCACAAACGGCATCATTCGGGGAAGTGGTGTTCAATACGAGCATGACTGGCTATCAGGAAATTCTCTCCGATCCATCCTATTGCGGGCAGATCGTCACGATGACATACCCGCTGCAAGGCAATTACGGAATCAATAGCGACGATTTCGAATCGATCGACCCAGCCGTGAAAGGCATGGTCGTCCGGGAAGCAGCGGATTTCCCGTCGAATTTCAGAAGCACCATGAGCTTGAGCGAATTGCTCGAGAAAAAAGGCATCCCTGGTATCGCCGGAATCGATACGCGAAAGCTGACTCGGCTGATCCGCGTCAACGGATCGATCAAAGGCATCTTGACGGCTGCTGGCGAAGAGCCGGATGTGGAACAAGTGGTCGAGAAGCTGAAAGAAACCCCTTTGCCGACTGACCAAGTGGCGCAAGTATCGATTACACGCCCTTACCCAAGCCCGGGACGCGGCAAGCGCGTCGTCTTGATCGATTACGGCATGAAGCATGGGATTTTGCGCGAGCTGAATAAACGCAAATGCGACGTCATCGTCGTGCCGCATAATACGAGCGCGCAGGAAATTCTCGCCTGGGGCCCAGACGGCGTCATGCTGTCAAACGGCCCAGGAGACCCGAAAAACGTTCCCGAATGTGTGGAAGTCGTCGGCGAATTGCTCGGCGAAGTGCCGATTTTCGGGATTTGCCTCGGCCATCAATTATTCGCAAGAGCGTGCGGTGCCGAGACGTTCAAGCTGAAGTTCGGCCACCGGGGCGGCAACCACCCGGTGCGCGATCTGGTCACCGGCAAAATCGAAATCACCTCACAAAACCACGGCTACGCAGTTGATGAAGAAACCTTGCAAGGCACGCGCCTAAAAGTGACACATAGTGCACTCAATGACGGAACGAACGAAGGACTCGCGCACCTTGATTACCCAGCCTTCACCGTCCAGTACCATCCGGAATCCTCACCGGGACCGGAAGACTCAAACTATCTATTCGACCGATTTTTGGAAATGATGAACGCACAGCGGAAGGAGCAACAACATGCCTAAAAGACAAGATATCAAAAGCATCTTCGTAATTGGTTCAGGCCCGATCGTCATCGGCCAAGCTGCAGAATTCGACTATGCGGGCACACAAGCCTGTCTCGCCTTGAAAGAAGAAGGCTACCGCGTCATTTTGATCAACTCCAACCCAGCCACGATCATGACCGATACCGAAATCGCCGATAAAGTGTATATCGAGCCAATCACTTTGGAATTCGTCAGCCGCATCCTTAGAAAAGAGCGGCCGGATGCACTGCTTGCGACTCTCGGCGGGCAGACAGGGCTCAACATGGCCATCGAATTGGACGAATCCGGAATTTTGGATGAACTGGATATTGAAATCTTAGGAACCAAGCTGGAAGCGATCCATAAAGCGGAAGACCGCGATTTGTTCCGCACCTTGATGAACGAACTCGGGGAACCGGTACCGGATTCTGATATCATCCATAATATGGAAGAAGCGAAGCGTTTTGTGGAGAGAATCGGCTATCCGGTCATCGTCCGACCAGCCTTTACACTTGGCGGAACGGGCGGCGGCATCTGCCATAACGACGAACAACTGCATGAAATCGTGGCATCAGGATTGAAGTACAGCCCGGTGACGCAATGCTTGCTGGAAAAATCGATTGCCGGTTTCAAAGAAATCGAATACGAAGTGATGCGCGATGCGGAAGATACCGCCATCGTCGTCTGTAATATGGAAAATATCGATCCGGTCGGCATCCATACCGGCGACTCAATCGTCGTCGCACCGAGCCAAACCTTATCGGATCGTGAATACCAAATGCTCCGCAACGTGTCATTGAAAATCATCCGCGCCTTGAAAATCGAGGGCGGATGCAACGTCCAGCTCGCGCTCGACCCGCATAGCTTCGATTATTACATCATCGAGGTGAACCCGCGCGTCAGTCGTTCCTCTGCACTGGCATCCAAAGCGACTGGCTACCCGATCGCCAAACTGGCGGCCAAAATCGCGGTCGGTTTGACGCTTGGCGAAATGATGAACCCGGTGACAGGGCGTACTTACGCCGCATTCGAACCGGCGCTCGACTATGTCGTATCGAAAATCCCGCGCTGGCCTTTCGATAAATTCGAAGCAGCCAAACGTAACCTCGGCACGCAGATGAAAGCAACCGGCGAAGTCATGGCGATGGGCCGGACGTTCGAGGAATCGATGCTGAAAGCGGTCCGTTCGCTCGAAACAGGACAATTCCATCTGGAGCTGAAAAACGGCACGGACATGAGCGACGAATGGATCGAAAAACGCATCCGCAAAGCCGGCGACGAGCGGCTGTTCTTTATCGGCGAAGCGCTGCGCCGCGGGGTAACGATCGAAACGATTCACGACTGGAGCCAAATCGATTTGTTCTTCCTGGAGAAGTTCGACAAAATCGTTCGCTTTGAAGAAGTCTTGCAGCAAAATCCGTTTGATTATGATACGACGAGAAAAGCCAAACGCATGGGCTTTGCAGATAGAACAATCGCCAAGCTATGGTCATCAGAAGAAGCGAAAGTATACGAGTGGCGTAAAGCACAGGGCTTAATGCCTGTCTATAAAATGGTCGACACATGCGCTGCGGAATTCGAATCGGAAACGCCTTATTTCTACGCCAGCTACGAAGACGAAAACGAATCGATCCGCACCGACAAAGAAAGCGTCATCGTGCTCGGATCAGGCCCGATCCGCATCGGCCAAGGCGTCGAATTTGATTACGCAACGGTCCATTCCGTCTGGGCGATCAAAGAAGCGGGCTATGAAGCGATCATCATTAACAACAACCCGGAGACGGTGTCGACTGATTTCTCCATTTCCGACAAGCTCTACTTTGAACCGCTGACAATTGAAGATGTCATGCACATCATCGACCTCGAACAACCGAAAGGCGTCGTCGTCCAGTTCGGTGGGCAGACAGCAATCAACTTGGCCGATAAGCTCGAGAAAAACGGCGTGAAGATTCTCGGCACGACGCTTGAAGACATCGACAGAGCGGAAAACCGCAATAAATTCGAAGCGGCGCTCCATGAAATCGGCATCCCGCAGCCGCTCGGCAAAACGGCGGTATCGACAGAAGAAGCGGTGGTCATCGCTTCGGACATCGGCTATCCGGTGCTGGTCCGCCCGTCTTACGTGCTAGGTGGCCGTGCGATGGAAATCGTCTACAACGAAAGCGACTTGATCCATTATATGGAACACGCCGTTGAAGCAAGCCCGGAACATCCGGTACTGGTCGACCGTTATTTGACAGGCGAGGAAATTGAAGTCGATGCCATCTGTGACGGCGAGAATGTCTTGATTCCTGGAATCATGGAACATATTGAACGGGCAGGGGTGCACTCCGGCGACTCGATTGCCGTCTATCCGCCGCAAAACATCTCGCAGCAGCAAATCGAGACTTTGACGGATTACACGACACGGCTTGCCAAAGGCTTGAACATTGTCGGCCTGTTGAACATCCAGTACGTTATCTCAAAAGGCGAGGTGTTCGTGATCGAAGTCAATCCGCGCTCAAGCCGTACGGTACCGTTCCTCAGCAAAATTACGGGCATTCCGATGGCGAATATCGCAACGAAAGCGATCTTAGGGCAAAGCATCATCGACCAAGGCTATACGACGGGGCTAGCGCCGCTGAAAAAAGGTGTCTACGTCAAAGTGCCGGTGTTCTCATTCGCGAAACTGCGCCGCGTCGATATTACGCTTGGGCCGGAAATGAAATCGACCGGGGAAGTGATGGGCAAAGACGTCACGCTTGAAAAAGCGCTCTATAAAGGATTGGCTGCGGCTGGCATGGAAGTAAAAGACCATGGCACCGTGCTTCTGACCGTCTCGGATAAGGACAAAGAAGAAGCAGTTGGGCTGGCGAAGCGCTTCCGGGACATTGGGTACCAAATTATGGCAACCGGCGGTACGGCTCAAGCTTTCGAATCTGCAGGCATTGCCGTTGCTGAAGTCGGAAAAATCGGGGCGGAAGGCCGTACTTTGCTGGATGTCATCCAAAACGGCGACGCGCAGATCGTCATCAATACGCTGACAAAAGGCAAGCAGCCGGAACGTGACGGGTTCCGCATCCGCCGGGAATCGGTTGAAAACGGCGTGCCGTGCCTGACTTCACTTGACACAGCGGAAGCGATGCTCAGAGTCATCGAATCGATGACATTCCAGGCAGAAGAAATGGGGGCAGGTGTATGATCAAACAGGAGAAAATGGCGATTGTCTCCCAAACTGAAATCGCAAAGAACATTTTTGAACTGACCGTAGCAGGATCTTTGGTACAGGAAATGAACGAACCGGGGCAATTTGTCCATGTGCGCGTGGCGGACAGCTTTGAACCGCTATTGCGCCGGCCGATCTCGGTTGCGAAAATCGACAAGGAAGCATCGAGCTTCACGATGATCTACCGTTCGGAGGGGCGCGGGACCAGCTTATTGTCCCAAAAGACAGAACGCGACACACTCGATGTCCTGGGGCCGCTCGGACATGGTTTCCCGGTTGATGAAGCTGGAAAAAAAGCTTATTTGATTGGCGGGGGGATTGGCGTGCCGCCGCTATACGAACTGGCATTGCAATTAAATGCGAGAGGTGTGGAAACCGTCCACATTCTCGGCTTCGAAAGCAGTGAAGCGGTGTTTTATGAAGACAAATTCCAGGCTCTCGGCGATACGCATATTGCGACAGTCGACGGTTCGCACGGGACTGAAGGTTTCGTGACCCATATTTTGAATGGCTTGCCGAACGATTTTGATACCTATTATTCCTGCGGGCCGACGCCGATGCTCGAAGCGGTGCAATGGGCGTACCCAGAGAAAAAAGGCTTTTTATCTTATGAACAGCGCATGGGCTGCGGCATCGGGGCATGTTTTGCTTGCGTCTGCCGGACGACTAGAAGCGAAACGGATTACATCAAAGTATGTTCAGATGGCCCCGTATTTCCAGCAGGGGTGGTGATTTCATGACGGATTTAAGCGTGAAATTGCCTGGACTCGACTTGAAAAACCCGATCATGCCCGCATCCGGCTGCTTCGGCTTCGGACAAGAATACGCAAAGCTCTATGATTTATCGAAACTTGGATCGATCATGATTAAAGCACACGCCCCGCGTTGCGGAAACTTCATCCGGCATGCTCAATGCCATCGGTCTGCAAAATCCTGGACTTGTAAAAGTAGTCGATGAACAATTGCCTTGGCTCGAACAATTTGATGTTCCCATTATCGCTAATGTGGCTGGTTCACTTGCAGAGGATTATGTAGAAGTCGCAAGAACCATTTCCAAGGCACCGAACGTCCATGCACTGGAATTGAATATTTCCTGCCCAAATGTCAAGCAGGGCGGCATCACATTCGGGACGGACCCGAATGTTGCAAAAGAATTGACACGCATGGTAAAAGACGTATCGGACGTGCCGGTTTACGTGAAATTATCGCCGAACGTCACTGATGTCGTCCAGTTGGCCAAAGCGGTCGAAGAAGGCGGGGCGGATGGGATCACGATGATCAATACACTGCTCGGCATGCGGCTTGACCCGAAAACGGGACGCCCGGTCATCGCTAATATTACAGGCGGCTTGTCAGGCCCAGCGATCAAACCGGTCGCATTGCGTATGGTTTACGAAGTGCGGCGCCATACAAAGCTGCCGATCATCGGCATGGGCGGCGTCGCGGAAGTGGATGACGTCATCGACTTTTTGTCAGCGGGAGCGAATGCTGTCGCAGTGGGAACGGCGAATTTCGTCAATCCGTTCGTATGCCCCGAGCTGATCGACAAGCTGCCGAAACGCTTGCATGAACTGGGCTATGAATCCGTTCAAGAACTCACCGGAAGGAGCCATCGCTTATGACCAGCAAACCGATCATTGCACTCGATTTCCCGTCGAAGCTCGATGTGGAAGAATTTTTATCGGAGTTCACAGAACCACTGTTTGTGAAAGTCGGAATGGAATTGTTCTACCAGGAAGGGCCGGAACTCGTCCATACATTGAATCGCTACGGCCATGATATTTTCCTGGATTTAAAATTACACGATATCCCGAATACCGTTGAAGCTGCCATGCGCCGCATCGCAGAACTCGGCGTTGATATGGTCAATGTCCACGCAGCAGGCGGCCTTGCCATGATGGAAGCCGCAAAACGCGGGCTCGCCGGTAGTGGGACAAAATTGATTGCGGTGACGCAATTGACTTCGACGAGCGAAGAACAGATGCAACAAGAGCAATTGATTTCGGTGAGCCTGGAACAATCGGTCTTGCATTACGCGAAACTGGCGAAACGGGCGGGGCTTGACGGTGTCGTCTGTTCGGTCCATGAAGCGAAAGCGATCGGCGTGGCATGCGGCGACGATTTCCTGCGCGTCACACCGGGCATCCGCCCGGCTGCATCGGAAAGCCATGACCAAAAGCGCATCGCGACACCAAGCGATGCAAAAGCACAAGGTTCGACCCATATCGTCGTCGGGAGAGCCATCACCCGCTCGGAAAACCCGCAAAAAAGCTATGATTACATCAACGGAGAATGGAGCGGTCGTTCATGAAAAAGCAAATCGCACAACAGTTATTATCCATCGGGGCAGTCGAGTTGCGCCCGAACGATCCATTTACCTGGGCATCAGGTGTCAAATCGCCGATCTATTGCGACAATCGGCTGACGATGTCTTATCCAACCGTCCGCAAGGCAATCGCTGATGGGCTCGCGGAAACGATTCGCAGGGAGTATCCGGACGCGCAAGTGATTGCGGGAACCGCGACGGCGGGCATCCCGCATGCGGCGTGGGTGGCCGAACGCCTGGATCTGCCAATGGTCTATGTGCGTTCGAAACCAAAAGGCCACGGACAATCGAATTTGATCGAAGGAAAAATCGAGCCAGGACAAAAAGCCGTCGTCATCGAAGACTTGATCTCCAAAGGCGGGTCACAAGCCTTGCAAGATGCCGGCTTTGAAGTGGCGGGAATTGCCGCCATCTTCACTTACGGGCTGCCTCAAGCACAGCAAGCGATACAGGAAGCGGGATTCACCTTCCACACCTTGACGGATTTCCCGGCACTGGTTGAACAAGCCAGGGAAAGCGGAGCGATAGCGGCAGAGGATTTGCCGATGCTCAGCGAATGGCACGAAAAACTGAAAGCTGGCGCATTGACTTCATAAGAAAACCTTCGCACATCGACAGGATGGGCGAAGGTTTTTTTCCGTTTTTTAGTTAAATAAAGAAAGCAAAAAGGGGTATGGTACAACTAACGATAAGGAGGCGGTAGACATGGGACTTACCAAACATGAAATCCACAAATGGACGGATGAACATCCGCTGATGGGGGATTTACTCGACTTGAAGCCGGTCGTCTGGCTGAACCCAAAGCGCAGGGAAATGGATCAGGTACAGGGCTTGCCAGTGACAATGCATGATTTGCAGGAGGCAGAACGCTTATGGCTGCGCTTCGCCCCGTATTTGATGAAAGTGTTTCCTGAGACAGTTGAAACAGGAGGAATCATCGAATCGGAATTGCGGGAAGCTGGCCACATGCAGCGCCAACTCGAAACGTATTACGGCGAGCAGCTGCCAGGGAAGTTATACGTTAAATGCGACAACGAACTGCCTGTGGCGGGATCGGTGAAGGCGCGCGGCGGATTTTTTGAAGTGCTGCGCTATGCAGAGAACCTGGCGCTGGAAGAAGGGCTTATCACGCGTGAGGATTCCTATGAATGGTTTGTAACGGACGAAGCTAAAAAGTTCTTCGGACTCCATTCCATCGGCGTCGGCTCGACCGGGAATTTAGGCTTGAGCATCGGCATCATCAGCGCTGAACTCGGTTTCAAGGTCTCCGTCTATATGTCAGCGGATGCCAAAGGGTGGAAAAAAGAGCTGCTGCGGAAAAAGGGAGTTCGCGTCGTCGAATTCAGCGGCGACTTCAGTGAAGCGGTCACGGCAGGGCGCGAAGAGACGCTCCATCTGCCGAACGGCTATTTTGTCGATGACGAGAAATCCCGCGAATTGTTTCTCGGCTATAGCGTGGCGGCACTTCGTTTGAAACAGCAATTGGAACAAAAGAAAGTTCCGGTAGATAAAGAGCATCCGCTATTCGTCTATTTGCCATGCGGTGTCGGCGGGGCGCCAGGGGGCATCGCATTCGGGCTGCGACACCTGTTCGGCGATCACGTCCATCCGGTGTTCATCGAACCGACGCATTCACCTGCCGTCTTGCTCGGTCTCATGACAGGCTTGAAGAGCGGCATCTGCGTCCAGGACATCGGCATCGACAATAGGACGGAGGCGGACGGGCTCGCAGTCGGCAGGGCATCAAGCTTCGCGTCCGCAAGTTCTGAACAATTGATATCGAGCATTGCGACGGTCGAAGACGAAGAGTTGTTCCCGCTGCTCGCCATGCTGAAAGATAGTGAAGGGATCAAAATCGAACCTTCCGCAGCAGCCGGATTTGCCGGGCCATTTATGATGGCAGCGACAAACTACGCTGAAGAACATGACATTGATGTGGAAAAAGCGACACATATCGTCTGGCTGACAGGAGGGGCGCTCGTGCCCGAGGAAGAGATGGCCGGATTTTATGCAAGAGGGGTAAAGAAACTGAAACGATAGGGAGGATTTTCAGTTCATTCCACGAATAGAAGAGTGAACGATAAACGAAAAAGAAGGGAAGCGGAAACATGGCTATTCAAGCGAACCAGATTTTCGTTAATTTGCCGGTTAAGGATTTGGAAAGATCGATGAAGTTTTTTGGCGAAATGGGCTTTGATTTCGATGAGCGGATGACGGATAATAACGCCACTTGCATGATCATCGGCCAAAATATGTACGCCATGCTGCTGGTAGAAGACTTCTTCAAAAGCTTCACCCATAAAGACATTGCCGATACATCCAACAGCGCAGAGGCGATCATTGCCTTATCGGCGTCTAGCCGGGAGGCCGTTGATGAATGGGTGGAAAAAGCGATGGCAGCCGGTGGCAGTTCCGCGAACGAGCCGATGGACAATAAGTTTATGTATTCCTGGAGCTTTCACGACCCGGACGGACATTTATGGGAAGTCATGTATATGGAAGACGAGGCATTCGAATAAAAAAA
>NZ_JAPEHT010000079.1 GCF_028823615.1 Planococcus sp. A6 | reverse complement strand
CCATTTTTTTCATGGCTTCCAATTGACGTCCTTCATTTTGATCTTTGCTGCTGACACGTATGTAGCCAAATTTGCGATGTTCCATAATTCACCTCTATAAACGATTGTTTCCTCTCATTATACCTGAAAATCGTTCGTAAAAGTGTATGCATTTCAGCGAACGTTCGTAAAGTCTTTTGGTACATTTACGAACGCTCTTTTCGATGATTTTTGGGCATTTTCAAAGCGTTCGTAAAAGTGTACTTTTACGAACGCTTTAAACAGATAAGAAGCCGTGTAAAAAAGGAATAAAATGAGATTTGACGAATTACCTATTTAAGGAAATGGAGTGCTGGCTAAAGAACGTAAAAATAGAATAGGCGGAGGAGAAGCATGGATGGTCAATTGCTAATAAAAATTGTTTTAATTATATTCGGATTAGCAATGTTTTTTGGTGGCGTATTTTATTCGAAAAAGGATCATGAAAAGTCAAGTACTGATGGAGCTTATTCGAGTTCTTCAGATTCAATAGTTTGGATGGTTGTAATGTTGCTGTTTGGTATTTTTTTAAGTATAGGACCTTGGTGGCTATCAAAAACAATTTTTATATTACTTGGCGCAGGGCTGATATATGTGAGTATATTTTTAATATAATTAATCGAGCATTTGTTGGAATTGAGTTCCAATAATGGACAGTTTGCATGTCTGAAATTACTGGCAGTCTCTTAGAGACAGGTTCTGGAACAAATACTAAACGCTAAATTAGGAATATGGATGTAACATAAGTGCAGTTGAGTTACATTCAGTTCGGCTGTAAGTTAGAAATTATGATTTAAAAGTTAGGAGGAAACAGTAGTGGGAAGAAAAGCTAAATATATTCTAATTTTCGTTTCTGGATTTCTTGTATATTTTGTAATTACAACTTTATTAGCACTTTAATAATATTAGTTTTTGTGGTTGTGAATGTAACTTATTGTGAATTAAGTTACATTCAATTCGGCAATTTCTTTGGTTGCAAAACGGAAGACCAAAAATGGAGGGGCAACAGATGGAATACAGTGGCGGCTATTTTCTTCTTTCTGCAGCAAGCGCCAACCAAGCTTATTATCTTAAACAAGTGGTCGACGGTGGATTTCATGTCGAAAAGCTGATTTCGATGGATGAGGAAGTGGGCGGCATCTTTCCCAACATTTTTGACATTTGGGCGGGCAGAAAGCCCAAAAGGCCGACACCCATTTTGTCCAAAACGGTGCTGGATAAGGTCTTGGTATCTATGCTATTTGGTACGCTGGAAGAAGCACTGGAAGGCTTCCTAGAAGCAAGAACTCAGGATCCATCGGTGAGTCTGATCGGCATCAGCCTTGACGAGAAGTATCTTCCAGACTTTCACGACTGGCGGGATCATAGCAATGACGTGAACGGTGAAGGTATCGTCCTCTGCTTGGAGAAAAAGCAGCCAGTTAGCAACGGAATATTCGCCGGCTACGACATTGCGGGGTATGAACTTGGCGGGAGGTTCATTTCCTTCCTGGGTAATGACTTGCTACAGGATTACCTGGCTTTTGATCGGAACCTTTCAATCAATAAATACGGTTTGTTTCCAGAACGGCAGAAGGCAGAAGAGCTTGCTCGTTACACGAATGAGGTGCTCAAGGACCTGGTAGGAGCAGAAGAAGACTTGATGTGGCTCCCATGGAAAATAACAATTTATGAAGGCTTCTAAACTGAATAAAATATTTCGTTTTTGAATGTAACTTATTAGCAATTAAGTTACATTCACATTCCAGTAGAGGGGCTAGTTATATTGATTATAAGAAACCAAAAAAATCAGTTGTAAATAATGAAATGAGAAATACAAGTAGAAAAACCAGTTGGCTGATTGTGTAAAGATAGGCATTAGGATTCTTCGCATATTTGCGCTCCATGATTGCTCTTACGATTTCGGTGGCAAAGAGGAATACCAACAACAAAAACCATGGTTCTAGGAGCAAATAAGGTTCTTGAGGAAGCCTCATCACATTAATAAAATATCCTACTACCATCATAGTGATACCGAAAATTCGGATGCTCCAATCGATTTTCTTGTGTTTATCATTTACATGGTTATTAGAGAATGCTTTTGGTTTTTCGACTCTTAACCACTTTCGCATGATGGCATTGAATAATGCTAGCATTATGAGGAAAATGGCAACTATGAGAAGTAAAGCTAACGAAAAAGAAGATTCAACACCATACATGAAGTCGCCTCCCTTACTGTTCAATTAGTTACACTAACTATACTAATCTACTTCCTTTAAAGTTTCATTTTTTCAAAAAAGAGAGATTCAGTGAAAGCTACTTCTTGATTTTGAATGTAACTTAAGTCTAAGTAAGTTACATTCAATCTCCCGGTTTCATGCGCTTGATTAGAAAATCCACCGAAACTGATTTTGAACGAAAATAAGATACATTCGAAATGCAATGACAGTAAGTTTGAAAACTCGCTTTTTAAAAGGATTGTGGTTTACCTATCAAGCGTTATTGAAAGAAAAAAATAATAAATCTGACGTTGGAATTATTGAAGCTGTTATTAACCAGCTTAGCATTTGCAGCGAAATGATCACTGTATATAAGACAATTTCAGCAACAGCATCTAATTGGAGGTGGAAGGATGCTTATGAATACTGTAATCATCCAAATAATATGAGATTATCTGAACGAAAAAGTGAGATTTTTCTTTTAGTGCTCTCAATTCTTGCTTTTATATACGCCATAGTGAGTATCTTTCATCAAATGAAGTCAGGTTTTGAAATAAGATGGACTTCATGGATTGTGTTATTTTACAGCTTAATAATTATATTTTTTTTGGTGAAGGATTGGAACAAAAAAGAAGAATAACGGAGAAAGGCCTATCCGGTTTTTGTAACCTCTTATTAAAAAAAGATAAAGTTTACATATCATGAGGTTATCGGAAGCTGTACAAAGAAAAAAGGCAAGAAGAAGCTAATTCTAGCGATTCTTCTTGCCTTAATGATTATCGGCTAGCCAGTACTTTTACTAGTGCGTCGAGGCATAGACAAAATCAGGCGTCATTAACATTTACATATGACCCCTTATCGGAAGAAGCTTCAGCTTCTTCTTTTTTTATTCGGTAAAGTGCCTTTTTTACGAACAATCGAAAAACAAGTGTATAAAAAAATTAGCGAACTAAATAAAAACAAGCACTGTGGTTACCAAAGAATTAATCAAATGGAGATAACTTTTAAAATTACCATTTGCAGTTCAATTTAAGAATCACTTTAGATTACCAAACCCCAAAGAAAATGGAAGGTTTCATTCTCCAGCAGAATCATAAGACCCAATCCAATGAAGATAATCGGTACAATCCAGCGCTCCCACTTCTCGATCGTTTTCGAAACCTTTTTAACGGATGCTAACTGGTAACTGAGATAACACAAGACGGCAACTAGGATGGCAAAGACGATCAGCATTACAATGGTTTCGCTTGGATTCAGAGTGGAAAAATACGGTATGTAAACACCGAGGTTATCGCCGCCGGCCGCCAGAGTAATGGCGGTGATGGTGATAAACAAGCGATTGGGGTTTCCGGAAGACAAACGGGAGAGGATATTCTCTTCGTTGTTCTCGTAGCGATTGGGGTTTCCGGAAGACAAACGGGAGAGGATATTCTCTTCGTTGTTCTCGTCTTCTTCTCGCTTCCAAATGCGAATACCTAGATAAATGGGGATGAGACCCAATAAGCCCACCAAGTGAGGGGGCACAAGCGTTAGACCGTACGCAGCTAAAAGGCTGACGCCTACCAAAATGGCAGTTCCTAGATACTGGCCGATGACAATGGATTTTAACTGACCTTTTTTCAACGTTTGTGAAAAAAGAATCAGCAAAATGATAACATAATCAATACTGGTCGCAGCATAAGCGGCAACCGCGGTGAAAATCGTACCTATCAGCATTACCAACTCCTTTGTGAATATAGTGCTCCCTATTACAATTCTAATACTTAGACATTCAAACGAAAGTTTGATTATCTAAGTGTATGAATATACCGATAGCTTGTCAATTATATATTCAAGCGGTCGTTTTAGTGTTTTAGCATATTTCTTCAAATGAAAAGAGAACGAAGGAAAATATCACATTGAAGATCAAATTCTGCTATTTCACCGTCAATATTGCTCACCTAGAGTTTGAAGTAAAAAAATGCTCAGAACTGCGCGATTTGATGTTCTTCATTGTCATTGACAAGAACAAGAGAGTCATAAAAATCTATAATAGCAACCAGTTGAGGTGAGGGGCAACTCTTCTGGTGAATACGGATGGAAACATAGAGAAAATCGTCGCCGGGAAAATGTTTGAGGAAGATATTCAAAGCTTTATGAAACAAAACAACACGACAGGTCTTTGAGAAAAAGATGGACACCTACGAATTAATTTACATTGCAAAGCGCCTAACCGTTTAATCTTCAGGCGCTTTAATCTGTTCAACTATATTTTTCCCATAACTTAAACTTCTAGGTAATCAGAGTTAAAGTTTGCATATCATTATATTTATCTGAGGCTGTATAAACAGAAAGGAAATAAGATGTTATTTGCAACAATTTTTCTTTCCTTCCACAGTTTTGAGTTTTTCAGTGAACTGTGCGATGTCATTGTTTCATACTTCTAATCTTATAGCAGTAATGTATTAAGCAGATTTCTTAGTGATCCCTTGGATTTATCGCTTCGAGCTTAATGCAAGGAGTGAAGGGGAGATTCCCAGACTTCTTTAAAAGCACTCTGGATACTTTTCCTCCGTTCGGATTCAAACTCAAGATTAATAGGGTAGCACTTCCGTTATGCTTTTAAAGAATAATCGATCGAGCGCACGTTCTTTCTATTATAAAAGGAGTTTTTTCATGAATATAGTTGAGAAGTTTCAAACCATCATTATTTTGACAGCAGTGGGGATCGGTCTATTGATGGGGCAGGTCCACTTTTATGAACAATATGCAGAATCCTTCATCGTGCCATTTTTATTGCTGATGCTGTATGGATTATTTTTAATCACTCCATTGCAGCACCTGAAGGATGCTTTTAAAAATCGCAATTTTTTCACTGTCAGCATGCTTACCAATTTTGTCTGGACGCCTTTAGTGGCCTGGGGACTTGGGGCAATCTTCCTTGCGGATCATCCAGCCCTGTGGATTGGGTTTATCATGCTGATGGTGACACCTTGTACAGACTGGTACCTGATGTTCACTGCCATTGCGAAAGGGAATGTACCCTTATCCATGTCCGTTTTGCCGATTAATTTGATTCTGCAGGTCGTGCTGTTGCCGGTTTACCTATTCATTTTCGCTGGCACGATTGAGCCAATACCATTGTTGACCCTTACCGAAAGCATCATCCTGGTACTGATTATTCCATTTGTCCTGGCGCATTTGACGCGCTATGCTCTGCGGAAGAGGAAAGCCTTCTTGAATGAGAAACTCGTCCCTTTTTTTGCTACGGCACAGATTTTCTTTTTATCTTTGGCGATTATGGCGATGTTTGCTTCGCAAGGGAAGTACCTACTCACTAATCTTGAAGTCATTTCAACCTTGCTGCTGCCTGTTTTATTGTTCTTTGTTGTTAATTTTATTTTGGCGCAAACAGTAGGGAAAGCCCTAAAGTTTTCCTATGAAGATACGGTGAGCTTAAGCCTGACGACTATCGCACGTAATTCGCCTGTTTCATTGGCCATTGCAGTTGTCGCCTTTCCGTATCAGCCTTTAATCGCCTTGGCCTTAGTTATCGGTCCGTTGATCGAATTGCCCATTCTAGCACTCGTCTCTCAGTTGTTGCTTTCTACAAGGAGAGGAAATATAGGAGAAAGCTAAATAGGATATCCGTTTCACAGGCCAAGGGTCAAAGCTTACTTGAAATTAGCCGAGGGCGACATCAAGGATCATCATAATTGTAAACCCAACCATTAAACTCATCGAAGCCAAATCAGAGTTTCCTTTTTCTTGGGAGCTTGGAATTACTTCTTCGACGACTACAAAAATCATTGCACCTGCTGCTAAGCTCAATGCATAAGGCAGTAAAGGTTCGATAAACACCACTGCCAGCGCACCGATGATGGCGGCGACTGGTTCAACCATTCCAGAGAATTGACCGTAAAGAAAGCTTTTTCGCCGCGAAAATCCATCGCGTCGAAGAGGCATGGAGACAGCTAGGCCTTCTGGGAAGTTCTGGATACCGATGCCGATTGCCAAAGCAATTGCACCTGTTAGAGAGGCCGACGGAAATCCTGCAGCCACAGCTCCGAACGCAACGCCGATTGCTAGCCCTTCCGGAATATTGTGGAGTGTAATGGCAAATACAAGCAAAGAACTCTTCTTTCTTTTAGCTGAGTGGAATCCCTCAGCTTTTTCTAAGGATGCATTTGGATGAAGGTGAGGGAGGACTTTATCTATTGACCATAAAAATATGCCACCCAGTAAAAATCCGATGGCTGCAGGCATCCAAGCTGGAAAGGAACCACCTTCCCCCATATCAATGGCAGGAGCAAGAAGCGACCAATAACTTGCCGCAATCATTACCCCTCCAGCAAACCCGAGCATGCTATCCAGGAAACGTTGATTGACGCCTTTTGTAGTAAATACTAACGCCGCCCCTAGTGCCGTCATGCCCCATGTAAATAACGTGCCAATAAATGCTTGAACAACCGGATCTAGATCTTTAAATAACTCTATCATTCTAATTTTCCTCCTATGAAAAATATATTTCTAAAAACTTGATTCTTTGTTTTGTTTTCAGTCAGAAATTTCGGTTCAGTTAATTAAATCCAATAAAAAAAGCTAAGTAAAGCTCACTTCTCCATGAGCTTCATATATCAGCTTCTTTTGAAAACTTGTATGGTAACTTGATTCATAAAGCAGCGCGTTAATTAGAGATGTATTCATTTAGAGCTATCTTGACTTTACGAACGGATGGCTGAACGACTCCAGGGTCGTAATAATGTTGAATGTATTTTCTATAATCTATTTGCTGGAAAAAATCTTGTATTCTTCCCTTTTCAATAAATATATTATTGTATATGCTGTGCTTGTCACTAAACTCCGAAACTACATATTTTACTTATGGTCGATTTATCATTTGGAGCTTGTATATCTTTTCGGCGTTTACCTGATTAGTTTGAAGTCCTTAAATTATTTATACTGCCTATGAAGCAATTAGCTTTGTGTTTGATTAACTGATGGGAGTCTTAAAAGTTACCAAAAGCAAGAGTCAAACAAGTATAGCATGTGTGATTTCCGTTTCCTTGGCTCAATCATCGCTTCTTTTTTCATCGAACATTTTTATATGAAGTTAGTTAATAGATTAACTTTATTGAATGTAAATAAGTGTGTGGGTGTTAGTATATCCTATTAAAGTAATAGCTTAATCTATTGGTTTAGTTTCGAAATATAAAAAGTAAGGAGATTTATTAGTGAAAAATAAAAATGAGTTTTCTTTTTCGAATTTAGAAACTAGGGTCATAAAAGAAGTCAGGAAATGCTTAGCAGAAGAGAAGAAAGAAACACTGAGTAGTGGACTTAGATTTATAACGTATTTTTTGAGGAATTCTACTTCCTACGGAGTGCTAGTCAAAAATACTAAAGAGGTAGAGAAGGATTTGAATTTGTCGACTTATCGACTTACTAAGATATTAAAAATTCTTGAATGCCATCAGATTATATACCGTAGAAAAGGCATTATTGGGCTATGGAGAACTTGAGACTTGTTTTATTCTTCTCAGTACGGATTATTGCGGTTAGCTAGAAAAGCATCGTCTCCTAGCCATTTTTGCTGAATTCATTTTTAAAGTTGAGAACTCTGATAATCAGGTGATGGGCTAGAAAAATACCAATTAAATCGATGCCCACATCAAAGAGCCTACCGTTTCTATCGAAAAACAACTGAAAAACTTCTGAGAAAAAGGCAAACGATGTGCATAAAAACCAGGAATAGAAAGTTTGCTTTAGCCAAATGAACATTAAAATATATAGAATCCCAAAGGATAACAAATGGCCAGTTTTTTGTGCTAAGTAAAAAGCATTATTGAAAGCAACGTCACTAAATTTCAGTAATTCAAGAAAATTAGGCTGCAAGTTTATCTGATATTCTACAACTTGATCAACTAAAAAAGCATATGCATCGCTTGTGGACATCACCGCTAAAATCACTGATGCCCATAGAATTATTAAAAAGAGAGGGAATCGCATCGACACTGTCCTTTCTTAGTTTAAGTAGAAACCCAACTAAATTTTCGAAAAGGTTTTGAATAAGACAAAGACAAAAGGGATCAATTAAAGTATTTAATCTTTTCTGAGGCGGATTTTAGTATAAAAACCGTTAAACATAACAGGGCTTTTGTCTATGAGCTTTAGATAATATTTGTTTTCTTCGAACAAGGCTTCAAAATTCAAGGCGATATCGGTCCCAAGTATTTTGACGAAAGGCCTGGCTAGTCTTCGTCGAACTGAAGAGCTTGTTTCAATTGAAGAAAATTTATCGAAAATAATGAGTTCCCCACCATTTTTAAGTACGCGTGTCATTTCTCGCAAACAACTATTCGGATCAGGTACAACAGAAAGTATCAAGCTGGCAATGACAAAATCAAACTGATCGTCATCAAAATCCAGTTTTTGAGCATCCATTTCTAAAAAACTAATAGCAGAATCAGGATATTTTTTGCGCGCCTTTTCTAACATGTCGGGAGATAAGTCAATCGCGGTAATAGTAAAGTGTTGAGGATTGAATAACTCCAAGTCGGCTCCTGTCCCCACTCCTACAAATAATAGATTTGAGTGCTTTTCAAACTTCACATCTTGGAAAACTTTCTTCCTGGCTTCTAAGAAAGGCCCAGTATTGAAGATCTGATCATAGATAGGCGACCAAATCCTATACATTATTTTATTCCAAGCATTGTTCACTCTCTCTACCTCCCAGTTAGAATGTCCATATTTGGTATAGGCAAGGATAGAACAGATGAAAAGGAGTTTGACATTCCTTTTTCTCTGTCACATTCTTTATCTCTTCCTTAATTTCCTGCTTGCCGAAACTCTTCTTCATAAGCAATTATGGAAATTGCGCCTATCATTTACCAAGGTGTATTTCATGAGCTTTGGGGAATATATAAACTACTCAGTGACATGGAGTGAGTTAAGCCTTGGGTGAAATCAAAATTTGTACGTCATTTTTTATTTAACTGTATTGAGAAAGGAGGAGAACAGATGGCAACAGCTCATAAGGATGAGAAAAATATCAAGTTGGCTTTTTTCATCAACTTGCTTTTTTCTATAGGTGAATTCATTGGGGGCTTCTTAATTAATAGCGTGGCTATTATGTCTGACGCTGTACATGACTTGGGGGATGCAACAGCATTGGGGCTTTCTTGGTTTCTGCAAAAATTCTCGAAGAAGGAAGGCGACCAAAAGTTCAGTTTCGGTTACAAGCGTTTTTCGCTGCTGGGAGCTTTGATTAATGCACTCATTTTAATTGCGGGTTCTGTTTATATTTTCTTTCAAGCCATACCTCTTCTATTCAACCCCGAGCACTCCAATGCCCAAGGAATGGTTTGGTTTGCAATTGCCGGTGTGTTGTTAAATGGATTTGCGGCATACAGGCTACATAAAGGCAAGTCAGTAAATGAAGGCGTGCTTACTTGGCATCTGTTAGAAGACGTCCTAGGTTGGGTTGCCGTACTAATAGTAGGTATCGTTTTGTTGTTCAAAGACATCCATATACTTGATCCCATTTTATCGATTGCCATTGCTTTATTTATACTGTTCAATGTCTTTCGGAATTTATCGAAAACCATGAAAATCTTGCTTGAAGGTGTACCTCAGGAGATCGATTTGGATGAAGTCCATTCAAGAATTGAGAAAATTCCTGGGGTGCTTTCAGTAAAGGATCTGCATATATGGTCAATTGATGGGGAGGAGCATGCGATGAATGTGTGCCTGTCGGTCACAGGCGAAAACTTGGCAGATTCAACTGCAATTAAGGAAAAGGTCCGGAGTACAATTTCGGATCTTCAAATCATTCACTCCACAATTGAAATGGACTGGAAGACTCAGTGATTGCCAAGGTCCCGTCATGGGAATAACCAGTTGATCAATTTTACTTTTGTAAAGATGTCCAATAAGGGAGGTGTCGTAAATGGGAAGTGACCATGACCACGCACATGGACGCAATAAAAAAACCTTATTAATTTCTTTTTTGATTATTACGGTTTATATGGTTGTAGAAGCGATTGGCGGCTTTCTGACAAATAGCCTGGCATTGATCGCGGATGCTGGACATATGTTGAGCGATTCGATTTCCTTAGGAATTGGTTTTTTAGCTTTTACAATTGGGGAAAAGGCAGCGGATCAAGCTAAGACTTATGGTTACAAGAGGTTTGAAATCTTAGCTGCCGTCTTCAATGGAGTAACGTTGGTGTTAATCTCACTTTACATTTTTTACGAGGCCTACCATCGGTTTTCTGATCCGCCAGAAGTCGCTACAACAGGCATGTTGATTATTGCCATTATCGGTCTATTAGTAAATATATTGGTTGCCTGGATTTTGACCAGAGGCGGAGATACTAAGGACAATTTGAATCTCCGAGCCGCCTTCCTACATGTACTGAGTGATTTGTTGGGTTCTGTAGGAGCTATAACAGCCGCATTGCTAATAATCTTTTTCGGCTGGGCATGGGCCGATCCTTTAGCTAGTGTCGTTGTGGCCATACTTGTTTTAATAAGTGGTTGGCGTGTCACAAAGGAAGCTATTCATGTATTGATGGAAGGGACTCCGACAGATGTAAGTATCGATCGCATAACAGATACAATTGAAAAAATCCCAGGAGTAAATAATATACACGATTTGCATGTCTGGAGCATCACTAGCGGAAAAAACGCATTATCGGGCCATGTGGTGATAGAGAATGGCCTTTCTTTCGAAGAAAGCCAACTCATATTAAGAGAAATTGAGGCTGCAATGATAAAACAACAAATTACCCATATAACAATTCAATTGGAATCACAAGACCATCCTCATATAGAGTCTATTCATGGGGATTTGAAGGATTTAGAAGACTCCCGTTAGCTTTTGCAGATACTTCATTTGAAAGTGCTTGGAATAGAGTGTTCAAAAATATTTTGATAAAAAAGAGCGACGGAAAGCCCGTCGCTCTTTTTTATTGTTCCCTTATCATTCACTTGAGTTTCAACTCGGACTCTTTTACTGTCTCTCTTATTTTTCGTTGCTGATAAAACACTTTTGACCATAAATAGATGGCAAACCCAAGGAATAGAATCGGTACTTGCCATCCAGTGGTACCCGTGACAAAAAAGTCATAAATAGACCAGCCGAGCAAGGCTATAAAGTAAAATAGAAATCCAAAAGTCGTCGATTTATCTTGTGGCTTTTTATTTGAAGAGAGCATGATATTCCTCCTTAGAATTATTGAAAGAGCGATATTTTATTTTTGGACCATTGTTAATATCCTGTTTAACTGTAATACATGTTTCGAGAAAATCAATACCTATTGCCTCCTTAATTACAGAATAAAGTGTACTAATAGCTTAACCTACTGAAGCTTCATCCAAGTAAGCTTAAATATTCACAGGATCGATAAAACTTTAAGCAGAGTTTATGAAGTATTTGATTTTATATAGAAGAGAAAATTGATATTTGTTACACTGAACCGAATCTGAAAACGAGTTTGGTATTTTTGAGGAGGAAAATTGTGTGAAAAAGAGATGGGTTTCAATCCTGTTGGTGGGATTTTTACTATTCAATTTAGCAAGGCCGATAGAAGCTTCAGAGAATAATGAGTTGCAAGATGAAATTATTTATGACCTATTGGTGGATCGATTCTTTAATAAGGGAATTCAAAATGATATCAATGTGAATTCCCTAGACCCTAATTCATTTAGCGGGGGAGATTTTGCAGGACTAAGCAGCGAAATGCAGTACATCAAAGATATGGGGTTTACCATGATTTCCGTTGGGCCTATCTTCTCTGCGACTTCCTATGATGGGACAGCCGTGGTGGATTACGATGAGTTAGAGTCACGTTTTGGTACTCAGGAGGAATGGAAAGAAGTTATAAACAAAGCCCACGAACTGGATTTAAAGGTAATGATTGATCTGCCGACTCAGGAATTGAGTGAACAACATGTGTGGCGGGAAAGTCATCCTGAATGGTTTGTTGAAAATAAAAATGGAACCGTCGCTCTGGAGACCGCTAATCGTCAAGTACAAGATCAATTAATTGAACAATTTGAAGGCTTCATCGAAAAATATGCGATTGACGGTATTCGAATAAAAAAGGCAGATAGCTTGGATCCAGCCTTTATAACTCGATTTTCTGAAAGCCTAAAAAGCATTCGGGATCTCTATGTAATAAGCGATGATGTAACACCGCCTCAAGACGGCCTTGATGCTGTGGTCATGCCAGGAATTGAGACTGCTTTAAGAGATAGCTATAAGAGTTTTAACCCTAATGAAACAGAGCTTTCCGGTTCTTGGGAAGAAGCAGAGGGCAAGCTGATTCAAGTTGATTCTCTCCTCACTTCCCGGTTCACTGCGGACACCGTCCAAGAAGGCGGCTTCCCGCCAACACGATGGAAGTTGCTTACCTTTCAATTATTAACTATGCCAGGGATTCCTGTCATACAATATGGTTCTGAAATTGCTGTTAACGGGCGAACGACTCCTGATACCCATCCGATCTTGGATTTAGGAGTAGACGAGGAATTAATCGACCATATAGCCAACTTGACTTCTCTGCGTAATCAATCGGCAGCCTTGCGGACGGGTAGTATGGAAGTATTGCACGAGGAAGACGGCTGGTTTGTATATAAGCGGTCAAACGAAGAAGAAACCTGGATTATCGCAATTAACAATTCTTCCTCTACACAAAGTTTGACTTTGCCAGCCAGTGTAGTTGGCGACGATAAGGAATTGCGTGGATTATTCGAAAACAATATTGCGCGTCAGGATGAAGAGGGAAATTACCGGATCACTTTAGATAGAGAATTAGGAGAAGCTTTCAATATCATCGAACAAAAAGGCTTCAATAAAGCCTATATCGCAGCGTTAGTAGTCTTATACATCTCCTTCTTAACGTTCTTGTTTTTAGCTTGGCGTCGAGGAAGAAAGAAAAAGAAGGCTGCCACTGCTAAAAAATAATTCCTTCTTAAAAATTCAATACGGTCATAGCGGCTTTAGAATGGATAAAGATGCTTGGGTATATCATATATCCAAGCATCTTTATTTGATTCCGCCATCTCCTAATTAGGAGCATCGATTGGTACTTACAGAAAAAATGAATAAAAAAGCTGAGATTCTGCACTGGGAAAAACCTTGAATTAAAAACGAAATTGCAAGGTTCCTGTAACAAATGTAAAAGAGCCCCATGATACACTGATGCAGTTGGATTTTAAAATCGGGTTCCCTGAATAACAAAGTGTTTTGAAATGACTGGTGAGTCCTGGAAGACACCTGATTATAAAACGATATGTTTTAGCGCGAATTTTAAATGATGTAGCACTAACCTATACATAAAGAAATAAGAGTTAAAGTACGAGAGGGGAAGTAACAATGAGAAAGCAGTGGTTAGTAACAGGTTTATCTTCTATTTTGGCATTCTCGATTTTAATGCCTACAGTAAATGCGGATAAATTGAGTGAACTCGAACAAGAGAAACAGGAAATAGAGCAAAAACAGAATGATTTAAACAAAGGAATTAATAATAAAGCAAACGAAATTTCCAAGAATCAATCAGCTCTGGAAAAAATCATGGAAGAAATTCAAAGCTTGGATAAACAAATTCAAGAAACGACATCAAAAGTTGCAGTTGTCGAAGGCGAAATTGAACAAACGACAGCGGAAATAAAGGATTTAAAAGATTCAATCGCTAAGTTAAAGAAAAAAATTGATGAGCGAACAGAATTACTGAAAGAACGGGCACGAGCTATCCAAATGAGTGGCGGATCCGTTGATTATATAGATGTTTTGCTTGGGGCTGAGGATTTTGTTGATTTTATTGATCGATTTTCGGCTGTTAACACGTTAATTGAAGCCGACCGTGAAATCATGCGTACCCAAGAAGAAGATAAAGAATTATTGGCAAATCAAAAGGCCCAGGTGGAAACCAAGCTTGCTAAGCAAGAAGAGCGTAGAGCAGAGCTTGAAAAACTTAGAAATGAGCTCAATGGACAAAAAGCTGAACAAGACGGTCTCGCAAAAGATTTGAAGGCAGAACAGCAGCGATTGGCAGCAGAAAAATCCGATTTAGAGCAACAACGTTCTGAAGCACTTGATGTATCAGCAGATTTAGAAAATCAAATTACCAAAGAGCAAGAACGTCTAGCCGAAGTAGCTAGAAAAGCTGAAGAAGAACGAAAACGTAAGTTAGCTCAGGAACGTAAAGCAGCAGCAGAGCAGGCAGCAAAGAAAAAAGCACAAGCACAAAAAGTACAAGCACAAAAAGCGCAAGAACAAAAAGCCGAAAAATCTGCGGAGTCTGTTGAAAGTTCGTCAAAATCTACAGAATCGGCTGTATTAGCAAGCGAGCCAGAAGCTCAGGCTACCCCAGCTGTATCGTCAGGATCTCCCTTCATTCGGCCGACTACTGGACGAGTGACATCTAACTTTGGATGGCGTGATATTGGTGATGGACCTGAGTTTACTTCAGGCATGGATATTGCAAATGGTGTCGGTACAGCAATAACAGCTGCTGCAGATGGATATGTTTCTCATGCAGGTGTTATGGGGGGATTAGGAAATGCGGTAGTTATCACCCATTCCGTCAACGGACAAACGTTCACTACTGTATATGGCCATATGAGCGCGCTTAACGTATCTGAAGGACAAAAAGTGACTCAGGGACAACGAATCGGCGGAATGGGAAGTACTGGCCGTTCTACAGGGTCACATCTTCATTTTGAAATTCACATTGGTATCTGGAATGGTTCAAGTTCAAATGCAGTAGATCCAAGAAACTACATCGGTTCTTGATAAGCAAATCTTTTCACCATGTTTCTATCCAAAAGAG
>NZ_JAPEHT010000078.1 GCF_028823615.1 Planococcus sp. A6 | reverse complement strand
CATGCAGCTGATGCGACAGGACGTCGCGTTTTCAGCTGCCCGGGTATGGGGCGGGTGTTGAGCCAAGGTGGCAAAAAGCGCGCCACCTTTGTCTCGCCAGCCCGCTCGGTCCCCCAGGCGTCGCCCCTTTCACTCCGTCTCCTAGTTTTAGAGTGCAAGGTAAGTTATTTATCTCACTCAGCAGAAGGTGTGGAGATGCATCATATTCTAAAACTTGATTCAACCAGGTCAGAGAATGAAGTGGCGTCGGTCTTCAACCGCTAAATAAAATAGCAATTTTTCCAATTCAAGGACTGGCCAGTCAGATGCTTCATCTCAGGAAGCGATTTCCCCACTAGCCGGCAATTGAATAAAGAAGCAGAGCTGCTTAAACAGTCTTCACACAATGAAGTTGCCCAGCCGCCAAGCGCCAAAGGCCAACCCAAAGCTAGGCGGCGAATACTAAGATGACAATCAAATCAATGCTTAGGAACAATTCCACACAAAATCTCTCGCTAATTTAATTCTGTTTACCTTAAGCAGAGGAGCAACGAAACTTTTTTCTTTCAACTTCATTCCAAAGAAAAAAGCCCATTGCTTAAGCAATGGGGCTTTCGGTTTGATAAGAATCAGCGAACTCGGCTGCGTTTTTTCCTGCGACGTGCCCGGTGACAAGTGCGGAAGTGATATTATAACCGCCGGTGTAGCCGTGGATGTCGAGGATTTCGCCACAGAAGAACAAGCCGGGTTTTTTCTTCGAATGCATCGTCTTCGGCTCGATTTCCTTGATCGATACGCCGCCGCCTGTGACGAACGCTTTTTCGATCGGCTGCGTGCCGGAGACGGTCATCGTAAATGCTGTCATTTCAGCCGCCAGCGCACGGACTTTATCTGCCGGCAATTCTGCGCCGGTCAATTGCGGATCGATGCCTGCACGGTCCAATAGGAACAATAGCCAGCGTTCTTGCGCCAGACTTTTCCAAACGTTCTTCAACGCTTTTTTCGGTTCGTCTTTCATCAACTTGTTAAGCAGCTGGAACGCAGATTCTGCATTGTCATCCGGCATGGAATTGATGCGGACGGTGACAGCTTGGCCGCCATTTTTCTTCATTTCCTTGACGACGTACTGGCTGCAGCGCAAGATAGCAGGGCCGCTCAAGCCGAAATGGGTGAACAGCATGTCCATCTGGTGCGTGACGAGCGCGTTGTTTTTGAAGATCGCGTGATTTGATGAACGCTTCATTCGACAATAACGGAACTTCCGTCGGATACAGGTCGGTGACGGTGTGTCCCGCTTTTTCCGCCCACGGATAGCCGTCTCCGGTCGATCCGGTTTGCGGCACCGCTTTGCCGCCGACTGCGACAACGACTGCGAGCGATTCAAATTCCTCGCCGGAGTGCAGGCGGATGCCGGTCACTTTATCGTCGTTCATCAATAAGCTTTTGACGGGGGAATCGAGTTTGCGTTCGACGCCAAGCCGGTCCATCTCGCCAAACATCGCATCAGCGACGTCTTGTGCACGGTTTGACACAGGGAACATGCGGCCGTGGTCTTCCTCTTTCAAGGCGACGCCGAGATTTTCGAAGAACTGGATGATGTCTTCATTATTGAAGACCGAAAATGGGCTGTACATAAAGCGTCCGTTGCCAGGAATGTGGCGTACGATTTCTTCCAAGGGCAGGCGGTTGGTCACGTTGCAGCGGCCGCCGCCGGAGATGATTAATTTTTTTCCTAGCTTTTTGCCTTTTTCGACGAGCAGCACACGTTTGCCGTTCGAAGCGGCAGCGATGGAAGCCATTAAACCGGATGGGCCTCCGCCGATGATGATGATGTCATACATATAATAAAAACTCACTTTCGTTTTTCTTTTCAGTATACACGATGAGGCAAAACACGTTGAGTAATTTTGTCTATAGGTGTAAACTATCGTGTAGATTGCTTTTTATTTTGAACAAAGTCAGGGAGTGCAAAATGTCCTCATTAATTAAAGGTACCGCCATTTTAACTTTAGGTTTATTTCTGTCGAAAGTGCTCGGCGTCATCTACATCATCCCGTTCTACAGTATGGTGGGAGCAGATAATATCGGACTTTACCAGTATGCATACATACCGTATAACTTGATGCTTGCGCTGGCGATTTCCGGTGCGCCGATCGCGTTTTCCAAGTTCACGGCTAAATACAATTCGCTCGGGGATTACGAAACCGGGAGGCGATTATTGCGCTCAGGCTTGCTGACGATGATAATTACCGGCTTTATATCGTTTTTGGCGCTTTATCTATTAGCTGAGCCGCTTGCGCGCGTCACTATCTCAGAAGATGAGCGCATTTATTCGGTAAACGATATTGCAGACGCCATCCGTTGGGTCAGCTTCGCGTTGATCGTCGTGCCGTTCATGAGTCTGTGGCGCGGCTTTTTCCAAGGTTACAATTATATGATGCCGACCGCCGTTTCGCAATTGATCGAACAGATCGTCCGCATCATCTTTCTGCTCGGTGGCGCATTTGCCGTCATTTACCTTTTTGACGGCACGCCGAAGACCGCGATCCAGTTTGCTGTATTGTCCGCTGCAATCGGTGCGCTCGGCGGGCTTGTCACTTTGTATTATTTCTGGCGTAAAAAGAAGCCGGAATATAATCAGCTACTCGCAACATCCGTTGAATCTTATGATGTGCGGTTGCGGGATATGTACCGTGAAATCCTGCTATACGCCGTACCGGTTATTTTCCTCGGCATCGCCAATCCTCTGTTCCAGTTCGTCGATTTGATGACCTTCAACCGAGCAATGGCAGCCGGCAATAATATCATGGAGACGGACCTTCTCGGGATTTTGAATTTGACTGCCCATAAATTGGTCATGATCCCGGTCATGCTCGCGACAGGCTTCTCGATGGCGCTCATTCCGCTCATCACGAAGCATTTCACGCGCAACGAACACCTGCAAGTGACTAAAACATTGGATCAGTCGTTCCAGTTGATCTTGTTCTTGACCCTGCCTGCAGTCATCGGCATGACGATGCTGTCGGATGAACTGTATCATGTCTTTTATCAAGTGAGTGAGATTGGTTCGGAAATTTTGGCGCATTATTTGCCGGTTGCCATCCTGTTTGCCGCATTCCCGGTGACAGCATCCATCTTGCAGGGCATCAATAAACAAAAATGGATCATCATCAACTTGCTGATCGGCCTCGGGCTTAAGGCATTGCTGAATACGCCGCTGATCATGTGGTTCGAGACGGACGGCGCGATCGCTGCAACGATCATCGGCTACGTTGTCGCGATCACGATGAACATGATCGTCATTTCGAAGACGATGAATTACCGCTCGAAAATGGTGTTCCGCCGCATTTTGCTTATTCTCATCTTGAATGCCGTCATGGCGTTCGCTGTGTATTTTGCAATGAACGGCCTCGATTATATTATCGGCATGGACAATAAATTGCTGTCGATGATCCGCATTATCCTTATCGGTGGAGTAGGCGCTATTGTCTACGGATACCTCAGCTTGAAGACAGGTCTTGCCCAGAAGCTGCTCGGCGCGAGAATTACGCGCATTACAAGACGCTTCGGCTTCTAGGAGGAAATAATATGAGAATCGATAAATTATTGTCGAATTCAGGATTCGGCTCAAGAAAAGAAGTGAAAATCTTACTGAAATCGAAAGCGGTGGAAGTGAACGGGGAAACGGTGCGCGATCCGAAGTTTCACGTTGATGAGAAAGCGGATGACATATCGGTCGCCGGTGAACCGGTCGTCTACCGGGAGTTTATCTACTTGATGATGAACAAACCGCAAGGCGTCATTTCAGCGACAGAAGACCGCTTTGATGAAACAGTCATTGATTTGCTGACAGAAGACGAGCAGCGCTTCGAACCGTTTCCGGTCGGGCGCCTCGATAAAGATACGGAAGGGCTGCTGCTGATCACCAACGACGGCAAATTGGCCCACGAGCTATTGTCGCCGAAAAAGCATGTCGATAAAACCTATTATGCGAGAATCGACAGCCCCGTAACGGATGAAGACATAGAAGCATTCAAACTAGGCGTCGTGCTTGATGATGGTTACGAGACAAAGCCTGCACAGTTGCACATTTTAAACAGCGGGGAAGAATCCGAAATCGAATTGACCATTACGGAAGGCAAATTCCACCAGGTCAAGCGCATGTTCGAAAGCGTGAATAAGAAAGTGGTATTTTTGAAGCGTTTGTCGATGGGCCCGCTCCCGCTGGATGAAACGCTTGCTTTAGGGGAATACCGCGAACTGACGGAAGATGAATTAACTAAATTAAAACAAAGAAAATGACCGCAATTTTGCGGTCATTTTCTTTGTTTTCAAGACGTCATTTTGACTTTTTTCTCCGTCGTTGTCCATTTGCCCCGAACTGGGCTTTCTATCAGTTCGTTAAAGGCCAACACATTCAAATCCCTTTGAATGGTGCGAGGAGTGATGCCGAATTCATCGACCAGATCCTGTGTGGTCACAGTCCCGTTCTCGAGAATGTACTTGTACATGTCTTTGATTCGAATGAGCATGCGGTCAGTTGTGGGTTTCATAAGTTAAGAACCACTCCTTCATCTTTAGTACCAATGGCAAAGACTAGCGGACGCGTGAGTGTGGTGTATACAGCGATTAAGGAATAATAGCGGTAGACAGCTCCTTTTTTTAGAAAATCCGTCAATTTGACTTGTCTGACAATTTGATTATAGCGGAAAAACTTCTCGAATTCCATGATTTCGGGTTTTCTTTACTGGAACTTAATATGAATGAAATAGAAAAAAGTGCCCGAAAATAACCGACTGTTCTTTAAATTATTTGAAAAAGGTGTACAATAGCCATAACAAAAAGGAGTGTGAGGCATGGATTGGCAGCGGGAAGCAGAGCGGCGTAAAGAAGAATTGCTCAGTGAATTGCAGGAGTTGATCGCAATTCCGAGCGTATTAAGCGAAGACGGAAATCCTGACGCTCCTTACGGAAAAGAAGTTTGGAAAGCGCTGGATTGGTTTTTGGAAAAAGGCGAGCGTGCAGGGTTTAAGGCGAAAAACATCGCCAATGTTGCAGGGCATTTGGAGACAGGCGAAGGGCCGGAACTTCTAGGGATTCTCGGCCACGTCGATGTCGTCCCAGCCGGAGACGGTTGGACAAAAGACCCGTTCGGAGGCGAGATCGCAGACGGGAAATTGTTCGGACGTGGAGCCATCGATGACAAAGGCCCGACGATCGCTGCATGGTTGGCGCTGAAAATGGTTAAAGATGCAGGCTACGATTTTAAACGCCGTGTCAGGTTGATCATTGGGACCGACGAAGAAAGCGGCTTCCGCTGTGTAGAGCGTTATTTCCAAACAGAGGAAATGCCAGATATCGGATTTGCGCCGGATGCGGATTTCCCGATCATCAATGCAGAGAAAGGCATCGCGGATATCCAGTACACACTGGGTGCTGAAAAAACCGGCGAATTACTGGAATTCACTTCAGGGGAACGGACCAATATGGTGCCTGATCGTGCGGTGGCAAAAGTGGCACTGGAAAGCGGCGAGATTGATGCGGCATTCCGGGAATTTTGTGAAACGGAAAAGGTGACGGGCGACTGCACGCCGAGTGCTGATGGCGTCGTGCTGACTGTATACGGCAAATCGGCGCATGCCATGGAACCCGACGCAGGCGTCAATGCCGGCATTCTGCTTGCGAAATTTTTGCAAGATAAAGTTACTGGAGACGGTGCTGAGTTCGTCCGCTTTATCGCCGATTATTTCAGCGGCGATTCCAGAGGCCAAAAGCTCGGGCTCTCGTTTTCGGATGATGCGTCCGGCGATACGACATTCAACGCCGGAATTATGCGTTTCAAGGCGGGAGAGCGTGCCGATGTGCGCGTCAGCATGCGTTATTCGGTCAGCTGCCCATTTGATGACATGATGGCAGGCCATCAGATAGATGGTATGGAAGTGGAGATCGTATCCAACTCCAAGCCGCACCATGTCGATGCAACGGATCCGTTCATTCAAACACTGCAAAAAGCTTATGAGAAGCAGACTGGCGAACCGGCAGACTTGCTGGCGATCGGTGGAGGCACCTATGCTCGCGTGCTCGATAAAGGCGTCGCTTTTGGAATGTTGTTCCCAGGAGAACCTGATGTCGCGCATCAAGCCGATGAATTCGTTGATATCGACAATTTAGTAAAAGCAACAGCGATATATGCAGAAGCCATTTATCAATTGGCTTGCAAATAATTACAGGAAAGAAGGAATGGCAATGGAATGGATTTTGTCTAACGGAGATATTGTAAAAGAACAGGATTTGGAGATTTCGAAAGAAGACCGTGGGTATCAGTTCGGTGACGGTATTTACGAAGTCATCCGCGTGTATGAAGGGGATTTGTTCACGGCAACGGAACACATCGACCGTTTCTATGCCAGTGCAGAGAAAATCCGCATTACGGTTCCTTACACGAAAGACGTGTTCCATAAGATGCTATACGACTTGGTTGAACTGAATCAGATCGACAATGGCCAAGTGTATGTTCAAATTACCCGTGGAGCGGCTCCGCGAAATCATCAATTCCCGGAAAATGCAGAGCCGGTTGTGGTCGGTTACACGAAATCGGTCGAGCGCCCTGTGGAGTTTTTGAAAAACGGCGTGAAAGCACTTTTGGTCGAAGACGTGCGCTGGTTGCGCTGTGACATCAAGAGCTTGAACTTGCTCGGCAATGTGATGGCGAAACAGCAGGCTTATGAAGAAGGTTATTTCGAAGCGATCCTTCACCGCAGCGATACGGTGACGGAAGGTTCGTCATCGAATATGTACGGTATCAAAGACGGAGTTCTTTACACACACCCAGCGACCAACTTGATCTTGAACGGCATCACGAGACGCGTCATTTTCGAGCTATGCGACGAATTGGGGGTCGACGTGGTAGAAACGGCGTTCACGAAGCAGCAGGCACTTGAGATGGATGAATTCTTCATGTCTTCGACAACTTCCGAAGTCATGCCGGTCATTGAAATTTCCGGTCAGAAAATTGCGGACGGCACGCCTGGCGAATTGACGCTCAAACTGCAAAAAGCTTTTGAAGCGCGGATTAAATTGGGCGTTATTTCCTGATTCCTGCACTTATTATGCAATCCCGGGACCAGCAAAGAGCTGGTCCTTTTTTTGCGCCCGTCAGTTATAATGAATAGAGGTGATGACGATGAGTACGCATTATTTTATTGGAATTCGCATTCCCGGGCAAACAGCTGAAAAAATCGGACAGGCGAGAGATTCCTGGAATTTGTCCACGCATAAGCGCCTGACACCACCGGGCGATATGCATATTACCTTGATGTTTATCGGCGAAGACCGTTTCGGTGAATTACAGGAGATTGCCGAGCGGCTCGGAAAAATTGCCAAAAGGCCATTTCGCTTGAAACTTGCTGGCGTAAAGACATTCGGCAATCCAGAAACGCCGCGCATCGTCTATGCCGCACTGGCTGATAGCCCTGAATTGATGGAACTTCAACACGCTGTGCAGCAACAGTTGGAGCCATTGGAACTTATTACTGACCCGAAACCGTTTGTGCCGCATATTACGCTTGCCAGCCGCTGGAAAGGCGGAAGCTTGCCGGAAAACTGGCAGCTGGAAGAGCTGGAGATTCCGGTTGATTCGTTCTCCTTATTCGAGATTCATCCGCGGGAAACCCCGCGATACAAAGAAATTCAAACTTATCGATTGAAAGGCGGCGCTTAAGCGTCAGGGAAGATACTATGGAGATTGTCTTTATCATTAATCCGACAGCCGGCAACGGGGCGGCATTTAGGAAATGGCGCAAGTTTTCCGAAACGATCGATTTCCCCTACGAACAATTCGTCACCCGTTCTCCAGGACATGCGTTTCAATTGGTCGAACAATTGAAACAAAGAGAACGGAAAACCTTGGTGATCGGCTTTGGCGGAGATGGGACGATGCGTGAAATTGCTGCAGCGGCGGCCGGGGCTGAGCTGTTATTTATCGCTTCGGTGCCCGCCGGATCGGGCAATGATTTCGCCCGCAGCTTCAGCTGTTTTTCAAAGGCGCAGGAAATCGGCCATTTTTTGGCATGCCCCAGAGGAATGCTTACCGACATCGGGCAAGTGGGCGTTCAACCGGAGCAGCTATTTGCCAGCAGTGCCGGTATCGGCTTTGATGCTGCCGTCGCGCATGCTGTCAATCGTTCGCGGACAAAGCTGTGGCTCAATAAGTTCGGGCTCGGCAAATTGGCGTATTTGATTTTTGTCGTCACAACCTTATTTACGTTTGAGAAGTTCCGCCTGACGGTCGAATCAAATGAAGCGATGCACCATTTCGAGGACGTATGGCTCGCCACCGTCAGCAATCAGCCGTATTTCGGGGGCGGCATGAAAATTTCGCCCCACTCGTCTGTCCATGACGGCCAGCTTGAATTGACGGTCGTCCACGGCTTGCCCCGATTGAAACTACTGGCCGTTTTTGGTACGGTATTTAGCGGAAGCCATACGAAATTTCCGGAAGTCGTGCAGTTCAGCGGCAAACATTTTTCGCTCGCCGTGGATCGCCCAGTGCCGCGTCATGTAGACGGGGACGATGCGGGAATGGCGGATGCGCAAGAACCACTCAGGTTTCGCGTATCAGCAAAACAATGGCAACAAGCAAAATTATAAGCAGAAAGAGGATGTCTATACATGAGAGCAAGATATAAACCATGGGCGGCGGATTTGATCGAAGCCCATCCAGAAATCGTCATTCCGAACCCGGAAGTGCTAAAAGGCAAGTGGCACGAAGAGTTCGGCAATGACCGCCCGATCCACATCGAGGCAGGAAGCGGGAAAGGCCGCTTCATTACAGGCATGGCGCAAGCCAATTCGGATATCAATTACATTGGAATTGAATTGTTTGAAAGCGTGATTGTGACGGCGCTTCAAGGGGCGTTAGAGCCAGAAGGCGGCATCCCGAACTTGCGCCTCTTGCAAGTGAATGCACAAGAGCTTGAAACGTTCTTCGAAGCAAGCGAGATCGATCGCGTCTACTTGAATTTTTCGGATCCTTGGCCAAAGACGCGACACGCGAAACGGCGCTTAACACATGAAAGTTTCCTGAAATTGTATGAGCGTGTGTTGCCTGAAGGAGGCGAAATTCATTTCAAGACCGATAACCGCGGACTTTTTGAATATTCGCTCACTAGCATTTCCGAATATGGTATGTTATTGAAGGATGTATCGCTGGATCTTCATGCCAACGAACCGGAATGGAATATCATGACGGAATATGAAGAGAAGTTTTTGAAAAAAGGGCAGCCGATCTACCGGCTGGAGGCGAAATTCCAAGCGTAACATCAACTCATAAGGGGGAGTTTGTATGCAGAAATTTCAATTTCACGATATGTTGTTAACTTGGCTTGATGGTGGGGTGACTTGGCTCGATGGAGGCACGATGTTTGGCGTGGTCCCGAAAGTGGTGTGGTCAAAACGCTATCCTGCAAATGGGCAGAACCAGATCGAATTGCCGACGCATCCGATTTTGGTCCAGTTCGATGGCCACAATATCCTTGTCGACAGCGGACTCGGCAATGGCAAATTGACCGATCGCCAAAAGCGCAATCTGGGCGTTTCCTCGGAATCGCGTGTGGAAGAGGAGCTAGAAGAGCTCGGCTTGTCTGCAGAAGATATTGACACGGTGTTGATGACGCATCTTCACGGCGATCACGCAGCCGGCCTGACGAAAAAGCAGGGCGAAGGATACGTGTCTGCGTTTCCCAACGCAAAAATTTACGTATCGGCTGTGGAATGGGAAGAAATGCAAAACCCGAACATCCGCTCACGCAATACGTATTGGAAAGAAAATTGGGAGCCGATCACCGGACAGGTCGAAACCTTCACCGACAAAGTGACCGTATTCGATGCGATCACCATGATTCACACTGGCGGTCATTCAAATGGCCATAGCGTCATCAAGTTCGAACAGAATGGGGAGACGATTCTCCATATGGGCGACATCATGCCGACCCATGCCCATCAAAATCCACTATGGGTATTGGCATTTGACGATTATCCGATGGACTCAATTTATGCAAAAGACAAATTGATGAAAGAAGCGCTGCCGGGCAATTTCTATTTCAGCTTCTACCACGATGCATTTTATCGCCTCATCAAATGGAACGAGGACGGAAAAGAAGTGATCGACGCGCTCGAACGCAAAGAAAAAGTGTTTGAATAGCACATGGAAAACGCCGGCGTTTTAACATGTTCTTTTATGATTTGGTGACTTCCAGGACAGCTCCGGTGTAAGCATCGGCTAAAAATTCGTATTGTTCGAGTTCATCGTCGCGATGCCGCGTGATGCCGCCTTTATACACCTCAGTTTTGACCGCATGCTGGTTGTAAGGCTCAGTTTTCATAAAGATCCAAGAGCCGTCAATCGGGCCTTCCTCTTTAAAGGACTGTTTAACTTTCTTCAATACATCATCGGCCGGGTAAAGCGTCTGTTTGTTTTCGTAAACTTCCTTTGCGATATACGCTGCGGCTGCACCGGCAGCAAATCCAATGAGCAAATCACGATTTTTCATGAAAACCCCTCCTTTGCATTCTGGCTAAATTGTACCATAAAGCGGAAAAATGCACGCAACGAACTGCAAGCACTCAAAATATTTCGTCAATCGAACTACCTGAACTGGCATTCACAAGGAAAAAGCTCTAAACTGATAAAGGATGCACATACATATCTTATCAAGGGGGAAATTCATATGAACCAAGATACAAGAGCGATGTTTAAAACCTTAACTGAGCTTCCGGGAGCACCCGGCAATGAACATGCTGTGCGCAAGTTCATGCGCAGCGAGCTTGAAAAATATTCGGACGACATTATCTCGGATAATCTCGGCAGCATATTCGGCGTGAAAAAAGGCGCACAAGACGGGCCACGCGTCATGGTGGCCGGCCATATGGACGAAGTCGGCTTCATGGTAACGCAAATCACCGATAATGGCATGCTGCGCTTTCAACCGCTCGGCGGCTGGTGGAATCAAGTCATGCTCGCCATGCGTGTAGACGTGGTTGCAGGAGACAGCATCGTTCCGGGCGTCGTTGGATCGATCCCGCCGCATCTACTGGATGAGGCGACACGTCAGAAGCCGATGGACATCAAGAACATGCTGATCGACATTGGAGCAGATGACAAAGAAGATGCATTGTCGATGGGCGTTCGTCCTGGACAGCAAATCGTCCCATTCAGCCCGTTCACGCCGATGGCCAATGACAAGAAAATCATGGCTAAAGCGTGGGACAACCGCTATGGCTGCGGCTTATCGATTGAATTGCTGAAAGAATTGCACGGCGAGTCCTTGCCCAACCAATTGTTCTCTGGTGCGACGGTCATGGAAGAAGTCGGCCTTCGAGGTGCGCAGACGGCAGCTAATTTGATTCAGCCGGATATCTTCTATGCACTGGACGCAAGTCCGGCAAACGATGCGACAGGGGACAAGAATGAATTCGGCCAGCTAGGGAAAGGTGCGCTATTGCGCATCCTCGACCGCACGATGGTCACGCATCGCGGCATGCGTGAATTCATTCTCGATACTGCTGAAACGCATAACATCCCTTATCAGTATTTCGTTTCACAAGGCGGAACGGATGCTGGGAAAGTCCACATCGCCAACGAAGGCATCCCGAGTTCTGTCATCGGGATCTGCTCTCGCTATATCCATACTTCCGCCTCGGTCATCCACACCGACGATTACGCAGCGGCCAAAGAGCTGCTTGTGAAATTGGTGAAAGCTACAGACCAGTCGACGATTGACACAATCAAACAAAACGGAAAGGCGGCCCCCGGGCCGCTTTTTATCTGATTATGAATAAAGTTTAACCCGATGCAAAGGAGAGAAACAAATGAAATTATGTGTGGCATCGACCAATCCGGCTAAAACCGGGGCAGTCGCATCAGCTCTTGAGAAATTAGGCATTCAGGTAGAGATCAATCAACAAGAAGCGCAATCAGGTGTTTCAGCACAGCCTTTCTCCATTGAAGAAACCAGAGCGGGAGCGATCAATCGCGCACATTATGTTCTTGCCGATTGTGACGCGGCAATCGGATTGGAAGGCGGCGTCTTTGAACTCGACGGGACATTGTATCTATGCAATTGGGGAGCCCTCGTTACGTCTGGTGGAGCCGTTTATGTTGCAGGTGGTGCGCAAGTGCCGTTGCCTGCGGAAATTGCCATGCTCTTGCGTGCTGGCGAAGAACTCGGCCCTGTAATGGACCGGTATGCACAAGAAACAGGGATCCGCCACCATAAAGGCGCGATCGGCATTTTGACTGCTGGCAAGCTGAACCGAGTCGAGCTATTTTCCCAAATCGTTGTCTTATTGTTCGGGCAATGGCAAGCAAACAGCGATTAAGTTGCATGTGTCCCTAAACATCTTTAAAATGTAGCTAGAAAAGAAAAGCTTATTCAATCAAGCCTGTTTTTCTGCAAGATTAATGAAACGGGCAGCTGATGGAGAAAAAGAGGGGGAAATGCTGTGCTTCGAATGGGTTTACAAATGATGTTGTTTTCGTCAGTCCTGATCCTCGCTGGCTGTGTCAGTCCTGAGGACGAGCTGGTGGAAGGCGTATCAAGCGCCAGGGCGGCATTTGAAGAGGAGGCGCCGGAACCGAATGAAACGGCCGGCGAAACGGAACTCTATGTTCCCGGGGGCTATGAAGTGGAACAGCCTTCAGATGATCATAATGTATTGATCACCCGCGGCAGCCAAGCGTTTGCGTTGTTCCTCAACCCAAACGAAGCACCGGACAGCACGTTCTTCTATGATTTGCAAAAAGCGAATCCGGAAGAAACGTGGCTTGCTGATGAGAAATTCAGCCAGCATGGCCGGTTCGGTTTCGTCACGGTCCGGACGATTGCAGAAGACCGCTATGAATTGGTGGTCAGTTCCGGAGGCGCGAAACTTTCAACGATTACAGAACAAGCCGCGCTGCGAAACCATATGGAATGGATGATGGAAACCGCCCGTTCCATTGAAGCGGCACAAGAGGAGTGAACGATATGGAAAAATTGCAGTCAGTCCAGCAATTTACGCAACTGGCAAACTCAGAGAACGTCATCTTCATGTTTACGGCCGGATGGTGCCCGGATTGCCGGGTGATCGATCCGATCATGCCTGATATTGAAGAAAAATTCAGCGACTATACTTTTGTCTCGGTCGACCGGGACGAATTCATCGACCTATGCATCGAAAAAGATATCTATGGGATCCCGAGTTTCCTCGGATTCCGCGAAGGCAACGAGCAAGGGCGCTTTGTCAGCCGCGACCGCAAAACGCAGGAGGAAATTGAATCGTTTATCTCCAACCTGTCGAAATAAAAGGGCAAACGGTTCTCCTGTGTGCAGGATGAACCGTTTGTTTGTGAAAAGGAGGAAATTAGGAATGAAATCCACCGAGTTATTTACTATACTGAAAGAGCGGGTTGCAAATGACCAGTTGAACTGGACATTGGACCGCCAAAAAGATATAGCAAATGTTAGGCATAAAAAGCTGGTGAAAGGCATGACCATTTCCTTGCCGCAAGTAATCAACCGTTTTGAAACGAAAGGCGATTCAGCAATTGAAGAAATCGCCTACACGATTTCCGAAACTTTCCAGGCGATGGAACGTGAGTCGGCGGGAGAATTGCCAGGGGAACAGCATATTTACCCTGTCATCCGCTCGACTTCGTTTCCGGAAGAATCGCGTGAAGGCCATCGTTTCCTGACTTCGCCCCACACGGCAGAAACACGTATTTATTACGCACTCGATGCCGGGAAGACTTACCGGCTAATTGATGAAAAAGTGTTGGAAAATCTAGCGCTGACAGCCGATCAAGTCCAGGAAATCGCTAAATTCCAAGTGAAGAAATTGAAGACGGCTGTCAAAGAAGACCATGTGGCAGGAAATGTCTTCTATTTCCTGAACGAAAATGATGGTTATGATGCCACGCGCATCTTGAATGAAACGTTTTTAAAAGACATGAAAAAGAAAGTGCAAGGGGACATGACTGTCTCAGTTCCGCATCAGGACGTCTTGATCATCGGTGATATCCGCAACGAAACCGGATACGATGTGCTTGCCCAGATGGCAATGCATTTCTTCACGAACGGCAAAGTGCCGATTACGTCCTTGTCGTTCGTCTATGAAAACGAGGCGCTTGAACCGATATTCATCTTAGCGAAAAACAGACCCGAGAAGGAGAACGATAAAAAATGAATGCATTCTATAACAAACAAGGCGTCGGCGATGTGCTGCTCGTTCAATTGACATTGGAAAAACCGGATAAAATCCACACAGAACAATTTGGGGATGTAACCTTGATCAAAAATGACCAACAGGAAATCGCCGGTTTCAACTTGTTCCAGGCAAGCGATTACGCAGATTTGCCGGAAGGGCAGCCTGTGGAAGTGACTGAAGCACTTGTGACAGCGCTTCAAAATGCATTGGAGAAAAACGGCGTCTCCCATACGCTGGAAGTTGATTTGACACCGAAATTCGTTGTCGGCTATGTAGCGTCGAAAGACAAGCACCCGAATGCGGATAAATTGAATGTATGCCAAGTGGCGGTCGGCGAAGAAACCTTGCAGATCGTTTGCGGCGCGCCGAATGTGGAGGCTGGCCAAAAAGTGGTCGTCGCTAAAGTCGGGGCGGTTATGCCTTCCGGTATGGTCATCCGCGATGCAGAACTGCGCGGCGTTGCTTCTAGCGGGATGATCTGTTCAGCGAAAGAATTGGACTTGCCGGATGCACCGGCGGAAAAAGGAATTTTGGTATTGCCGGAAGATGCGCAAACAGGATCTCCATTTGAAATGAAGGTGTAACGATGAGCTGGATGAAAAACATGTGGAATAAAATGTTCTCAGAAGACACGGAAACAGAAGAAAAGCCGTTCGTGCGCAGTGAGGAAACACAGCACGTCGAGCCGAAAACGCAGGAAAGCAAGCCGGCGCCATTCCGGTTTCCGCTCATTTCCGACGAAGAAGCAAAAGGCTTGCCAGTAGAAAACCGTAAACCCGAACGGCGTGAAGAAAATCCGCGTGTTGATGTTCCTTTAAAAGCAACGGAAGAAAAGACTTATGAACTCGATGCTTTGGAACCGAGCGGGAAATTGCCGAAACCAAATGCAGGGCGCAATAAGAAAAAACGCCCGCATGTGCCCAAAACAGCTGAACCGCAAGGCCTTGACCTTCCAGGCAACACGACGCGGCGCTTCCAGCCAACGCGTGTAGCTTCCCCTGTGCATGGATTTACAGACCGTCCGACGCCAATCGATGAATTATTGGAACAGGAAGCGAAAAAGAAAGCAGAGCTTGAACGCAAAAATGATTGG
>NZ_JAPEHT010000077.1 GCF_028823615.1 Planococcus sp. A6 | reverse complement strand
TGCCAGAACCATATCGGTTTGGCAGCCCTTTTTGCATTACGGTTGTTGTTCATCCAATGTTTTTAATTGGCCATTTTCTTCTTCGTAGAACCTCAGCAAGTCGCCGTTGATGATCGATTCGGAATACCGGAGCTCCTCGAGGGCACGTTCAGCATATGGGTCGCATACGCTTTGGTCTTCTACCGGTTCGCCTGTTTCGATATCGTAGCAGACATTCGCCGCATAGACATATTCATCAGTCACAAAGCGCCCGTCACGGAAAATGACGAATTCCTCGTGTTCTTCAGAGAATAAATCTCCGCCGAATTGAATGTCTTTTTCGGTTTCCATGCCCATCAAATGAAGGATCGTTGAACGCATATCCACTTGGCCGCCGATTTCTTCATCGACATAGCCCTTTTCATAACCTGGGATATGGACGAAAAATGGCACTTTTTGCAATTGCGCCGATTCATACGGCGTAATTTCCTTGCCTAGATACTGCGCCATCGCTTCGTTGTGGTTGTCGGAGATACCGTAGTGGTCGCCGTACATCACAATGATGGAGTTTTCGTACAAGCCTTGTTCCTTCAAATCTTCGAACAAGGATTTGACGGCTTCATCTAAATAACGCACCGTCTGGAAATAGCGGTTCAAGGTGCCTGAATTGGAATCGAATTCCTCAATCAGCTTGTCTTCTTCGTCCAACGTGAACGGATGGTGATTCGTAAGCGACAACAGGCGCGTGTAGAACGGCTGCTGCATTTCAGACATATGGCCGACGGATTGCTCGAAGAACGGAATGTCCTTCATGCCCCAGTTGACGGCTTGCCCTTCGCCTACTGTATAGCTCTGGATATCATAGAACTTGTCGATCTCAAGCGATTCGTACATCATGTCGCGGTTCCAGAAGCTTTTCGTATTGGCGTGCTGGACATTGGTCGTATACCCTTCGTTGCCCATCTTTTCCGCCATGGAATTGAATGTATTGCCGCTATGCGTAAAGAACACCGCGCCACCGCTCAACGGGTACATGCCGGTCTCGAGCAAGAACTCTGAGTCGGAAGTTTTCCCAAGCCCAGTCTGGTGGTAAAAGTTCGGGAAATAAATCGTATCTTCGTCTTGTGTCAATTCATTCATGAACGGCGTAACGGTCTCTCCGTTCATTTCATTGTTCAAGACGAAGGTTTGCAAGGATTCGAGCGTGACGACGATTAAATTGCGTCCTTCCGCTGCGCCGAACATCTCTTCAGCTGGTTCTGCCTGGTTCGAACGGACGTAGTTGGTCACTTCCGTCAATTCAGAGCCATCCGCAAGCGCTCGTTGTGCTTGTGATTTCGATTGGATATAGACATCATACAGGTGGTAATTGTACATCCCTAGGTTCTTGACGAGCATTTCGCGGTCAAAGCTTCTCGTCAATAGCTGCGGGCGTTCCGCTTCGGCAAGGCCAAGGTTGAAGAACAAGACAGCTGCCGATAGGACAAAATATGCTTTGCGGTGTGTCGCCGCTGATTTGACTGCGGACTGCTTCTCTTTCACGAAGCGCATTGCCAAAAGAATGATGATGATATCGGCAAAATAGAGAATATCGCTCCAATAGACACTTTCGGCCGCACTATTGCCAAGATCACCGAAATTGTCGGTCTGGAACAATACCGGCAGTGTGATGAAATCCGTGAAGAAGCGGTAAAACGCCACATTACCGTACAAGATAATCGATGTAACGACAGCGATTATGACGATATAGCGGTTTCGTGCTTTCTTGCTCTTGAAGAAGAGCGCGCCTCCATAGGCGAATAATAGTAAGCTTAATGGGTTCAAGAACAGGATGAATTCCTGCAATGCATTGTCGATGGTAATGGAAAAGGCCGTTTTGTAGACGACATATGTCGTCAGCCATGTCGCGATGACTGCGATGGCCAAGACCGAATGCTTAGGCCATTCTTTGTTTTTCATTGCCGCACATCCTCCTCGTCTTACCGGAGCGTTTGTCCGGTTCGCGCGAATTTCAGTTTCAAGTAAATTGGAAATTCAATACCTTATAGTATAGAACAAATCACCTTCGAGCGAAAGCAATTACCCTTAATAGACGCACCAAAACGCTTTCGGTTTCATGATTTTCCTTTTTTCTCGTATTCTGTGCGTTTCTGCCGCAAAATCATCAAGGCAGATGCGTATTCACGCGGCGTGATGAAATCGTGGTCGTACAGCTCGCGAATATCGGATTCCATCAGATCGAGATCCGAAATAAAATCCGCCGTATAGACGATCGTTCCGTATCTTTTCAGTAATTGCATTACATCGTAAAGCTCTTTCATGCTCTCACCGCCTTCGAATCGATTGTTCGTTTTTCCGTGATGATGCCATCGACTGGGATGTCGTGGCTTTCGACAGGCAATTCGCCAGCCAACTGAAAGTCGAATGCCAGCGACCGCGTATTGCCGTTAAAGCCGCTTAAATAGCGGTCATAATAGCCTCCGCCGAAGCCGATTCGATAGCCGCTTTGTGTAAAGACAACACCCGGCACAATCAATAAATCGATGCTTTCGGGGCCGATCGCTTCTGTTTCGGCTTTGATCGGTTCCTGGAGGTCCATGTACACCACTTCCAATTGGCCGAGCTTGTTGAACAGCCGGAAATCCATCGTCCGGTCTTTTGCAAAACATTTCGGGGCGGCGACTCTTTTGCCCAGCCGCCAACACGTTTCGATAAGCGGAATCGTATCCACTTCCGGCCAGCGCGAGATGGTCACCCCGACAGTTTCAGCTTTTTGAAAATCGGGATCTTCCAGAAGTTTCTCTAAAATCGCCGATGACATTTGGGCATGTTGTGATTTTGTAAGTTCACTCATTTGGCCGATGACCGATTTCCTCAACACTGCTTTTTCCATTACGCAAACGCCCCTTCTGCTGAACTGTAGATTGTCTCTATGTATAGTTTCTATAGTAAACTGCGCATAACAAAAGAAAAAGCCAAAACCCCGAGAGGTTTTGGCAGTCAATTACTTACTTCGTTTCACGGTGTGTTGTCATTTTCTTTTCACGTGAGCAATATTTTTTCAATTCAAGACGCTCAGGGTTGTTGCGCTTATTTTTAACAGTGCTGTAGTTTCTTTCGCCACAGTCTGTGCAAGCTAGTGTAATGTTTACACGCATCGATATCCCTCCCAATTCTTTCAAAAAATCCATTTCATTAATAAGCGTGATCTATACGACTTAATTATTATAGCATACCTTCAGTGATTGTCCACTGAAAAATGATGCTTCCCCATCATTTCCCTAAATAAAAAACCACAGCCGGCGCTGTGGTTTTTTGTCATTTGTTCAGATCGTAATGGCGGCCGCGGACGAGGTAGAACAATTGCTCCGCGATATTGGTCGCGTAATCCGCAGAACGTTCCATATAGCGGCAAACAAATGCCAACTGTGTCACTTGGCTGAGCTTTTCGGGCTCTTTAGCGCTGTGCTGGAACAACAGCCGAATTGCTTCACCATACAAATCGTCCACTTCGTCATCGAGGTCGGCAATTTCCTTGGCTTTTTCCACATCTTCTTCTATAAGGGCATCAATGCCCTGGCGCAGCATGGAGGTGGCGAGTTCATGCATGCGCTGGATTTTGTTGATTGGCTCAAGCAGGTCTTGCTGACCGATGCGGATCGTTTCTTTAGCGATATTAACGGCGTAATCCCCAACCCGCTCCATATCCGACGCGACTTTGATCGTGACGATCAAGCGCCGTAGATCGGTCGCAACGGGTGATTGCTTGGCGATCAAGAGGATCACCTGATCGTTCAGTTCTTCTTCGAGGCGGTTGATATCGGCGTCCTCGTCGATTACTTGAAGCGCTTTGTCGATGTCGTGGGCGATAAGCGCCTTCATCGATTTGTCGAGTGCATCGATGGCCATCGTGCTCAGAGTAATCAATTGTTCTTGTGCTGAGTGTAATTCATATTCAAACTTTTCGCGTACTGCCATTTACTGTTCCTCCCATTCATCCATTTCTAAAGGCCAGCAGGAAGCTCGTTCCCGCTGATTAGAGTTGCGGGTCAGCCGAATCGACCTGAGATGTAATCCTCTGTCCGCTTATCTGCAGGGTTCGAGAAGATTGTATCCGTGCGGTCATATTCGATGACTTCGCCGTTCAAGAAGAAGGCAGTTTTATCGGAAATCCGCGCAGCTTGCTGCATATTATGCGTGACGATGATGATGCTGTATTGCTCTTTCAATTCCTGTACCAATTCTTCAATTTTCAAAGTCGAAATCGGGTCAAGTGCAGATGTCGGCTCATCCATCAAGATGACGTCCGGTTCAATCGCCAATGTCCGCGCGATGCAAATCCGTTGCTGTTGGCCGCCCGAGATGCCATATGCATTTTCGTTCAGGCGGTCTTTCACTTCGTCCCAGATGGCTGCGCCGCGCAAGCTTTTTTCGACGATTTCGTCTAGGATTTTCTTGTTTTTGATGCCATGGATGCGCGGGCCATAAGCGATATTGTCGTAAATCGATTTCGGGAACGGGTTCGGCTTTTGAAACACCATGCCGACGCGTGTGCGCAATTCTTCAACACCATAACTGGAATCGAAGATATTGCGGCCGCGGTAGTGGATTTCCCCTGAAGTCTTCACAGAAGGCACCAGTTCCACCATGCGGTTCAAGGTTTTCAAATAAGTCGATTTCCCACAGCCTGATGGCCCGATAATCGCCGTAACTTCGTTTTCCCCGATTTCCAAGTCTATGTTTTTCAAGGCGTGGTTATTGCCATACCATAAATTCAATTGGCGCGTGCTATAAACACTTTCCTTCTCAACTTGTTCTAATGAGGTAGGCTGTGCTGCATTGATTTTCGTTTTGATTGTTGCTGTGTTCATAATGAACTCCCCTTCCGCATGACACTTTAATAGGATTTATCGAATTTGTTCCGAATGAAGACTGCTACTGAATTCATGAATAGCAACACGACCATCAAGACAATGATCCCAGCAGCTGCAACCGTTTGGAATTCAGCTTGCGGGCGGCTTGACCAGTCGTAAATCTGCATCGGCAACGCCGTGAACGTATCCATGACACCTTCCGGCAAAAACTGGATGATGACCGGGATGCCGACCACGATCAAAGGTGCCGTTTCGCCGATGGCCCGTGACAAGGCAAGAATGCTGCCTGTCAAGATGCCAGGAATCGCTGCCGGCAAGATGATGCGCACGATGGTCTGCCATTTGGTTGCGCCCATTCCGTACGATGCGTCGCGCAATTCGCCCGGAACCGAACGGATCGCTTCCTGTGCCGCGACGATAATGACCGGCAGGATGAGCAAGCTCATCGTAAAGCCTGCTGCAAGGATACTGTTGCCGAGCGCTAATGCGCGGACAAAAATCGTCAATCCCAAAAGTCCGAAGACGACTGACGGAACCCCCGCCAAGTTAGAGATATTCATTTGGATAAATGTCGTGATGCGCCCTTTTTTGGCGTATTCTTCTAAATAAATCGCAGATCCCACACCGAGCAAAATGGATGTCGGGGCAACTACAGCCATCAGCCAGATCGACCCGACGAGCGCCGCTTTAATCCCCGCTTGATCCGGGAACCGTGAAGCGAAATTGGTAAGGAAATCGAGCGATAGATGTCCCGCTCCTTGACTGACGATCCGGTACAGCAAGATGACCAACGCCAGCAGCGCGAGCGCCGTCGCAAACATGAAGAGCCCTTGAAAGACCCGGTTGACGACCATCCGGCCGTTCATGCGCCGGACGACTTTTTCCTGTTCAATGTATCTCATCTTAATATTCCTCCCGGAAACGTTTTGACATATACCCAGCCAGGATATTCATCGCCATCGTGAAGAGGAATAAGGTAAACCCGACCGCATAGATGGAATAGTAGATCGTCGTTCCATAGCCGGCATCGCCTTTGGATACTTGCACGATATAGGCTGTCATCGTCTGGATCGAACCAGTGAAATCGCCATCGAATTTCGGCGTTGAACCTGCCGCAAGCGAAACGATCATCGTCTCGCCGATCGCACGGGACAAGCCGAGTACAACCGACGCAATGATGCCGGACAATGCTGCGGGAACGGTGATTTTCCAAGCGACTTCAAATTTTGTCGAACCCATGGCAAGCGCGCCATCGCGAATGCTTTTCGGGACAGACGACATGGCGTCTTCCGACAATGATGCGATCATCGGGATGATCATGATGCCGACGACAATCCCTGGTGAAATCGCATTGAAAATCTTGATCTCCGGGAAAAAGCTTTGCAATACAGGCGTCACAAACGTTAAGGCGAAAAAGCCGTAGACGATAGTTGGGACTCCTGCCAAGACTTCAAGAACCGGCTTGACGACGCGTCTTACGTTGTCAGAAGCATATTCGCTCAAGTAAATGGCAGCCGAAATACCGATCGGCACAGCCACGACAATCGCGATGCCGGTAATTTTCAATGTGCCGACGATTAACGGCCAAATGCCGAATTGCGCTCCGCTATTGGCGAACGGCAGCCAAGTTGTGCCAAGGATGAATTCGGACAGTGGCACTCTTGTAAAGAAAGTGACCGTTTCTATGATTAATGTCAAGACAATACCGATGGTTGTCAAGACCGAAACAGAAGCGATCAGGAACAACAAAACCGGTATGAGTTTCTCAATGATTTTTTTGCTCTTCTTATCTTTCGACTTTGCGATCAGTTCTTGAACCGATGTGCGCATAATAGAATCCCCTTTCAACCGCAAAAGGCGAGCAGCAGCTGCTCACCCTAAGACTGAACTTGCAACTTGATTTATTTCAACGCTTCAAGATCTGCCAAGCCTTGTTCATAATCCTCTACTGCCAATGGAACGTATCCGACAGCTTCAGCCATTTGCCCAGCATTCTCTAAAGTGAACTGCATGAAATCGTATGCCGCTTCATCTTCAGCAATTTTCGCATTGTTGGCGTAAGTGAAGAGCGGGCGTGACAGTGGCGAATAGTCACCGGATTCGATTGTTTCAGGAGTTGGCTCGACGCCATCAATAGTTACGACTTTCAATGTATCTTGGTTCGCGATGTAGTATGCATAGCCGAAGAATCCGATCGCATTTGGATCTCCTTGGATTCCTTGTACAAGCGTGTTGTCATCTTCAGACAATGTCGCCGATTCGACGATGTCTTCTTCTTCTAGGATGACTTCATTGAAATAATCGTATGTTCCAGAAGCTGTACCTGGTGCATAGAATACGACTTCTTCATCCGGCCATTCCGGGTTGATGTCTGACCACATTTTCGTGCTGCCATCTTCTACCCAAAGTTTTTTCAGGTCTTCAACTGTCAAATCCTCTACCCAGTCGTTTTCCTGGTTGACGACTACTGATAGCCCGTCATAAGCAAGAAGGAATTCTGTGTATTCGATGCCTGCTTCTTCTAGAGCAGCTGCTTCTTCTTCTTTAATTGGTCGAGAAGCATTCGAGAAAGCTGTTTCACCTTGGATAAATTTTTCGAATCCACCGCCCGTACCGGAAACACCGACCGTTACTTGGACTTCAGGTTGAACTGCTGCGTATTCTTCAACAATGCCTTCGAGGATTGGCGCGACTGTAGATGATCCATCACCAGTGACCGAACCTTCTAGTACTGCTTCGTCTGAAGCGGAATCAGCCGTTTCGCTGCCTGTTGCAGTTTCTTCTGTGCTGCCACATGCGCCAAGTAGAAATGCCGTTCCAAGAATTGTTGATGCCATAGCGAACTTCCAGTTTCTCATTTTAATGTTTCCCCCTAATATGGTTTGTTGTTTACAAGACCAACTATACGATTCTATTGTTGAGGACATATGAAGCCATTGTTAAGAAATTGTAAATGACCAAAGTCTTATTGAAAAAAACAAAAACCGCCCAACCAGCGTCCGTTTCAGGACTTTGGTTGGGCGGTTTGTTTCATCTAGATGGAAAGCTATTTTATTCAATTCGTGTTCCGCTAAAAGGCGGCTTGATTTCATTCGCTTCGTCTTCGCTGCGCTGTTCTTTCAATTCGAAATACTTGTCTGCTGCTGCGCGGGCGATTTCGTTATTGGTCTTTGGCACTTTGGTTGGATCGGTCGTCACATACGGAATGACAACGGCGTAAGCAATTTCCGGATCTTCGTAAGGAGCGAAGCCGACGTGTGCAATGTTGACGTTTAACGTATTGTGTAATGGGTGGTCGCGGTCATAGAAGATCGCTTCCGCTGTCCCGGTCTTGCCGGCCGCGGTGTATGGCGTGTCGCTAAACTGGGCGCGTGCTGAACCGGAGCTGCCGATATACACATTGCGCATCCCTTCTTTAACACGGTCGATTTCTTCTTGCGTATTATTGATGCGGTTCATGATCTTCGGTTCGATGACCGTCTCGATCGGACCGAGCGTCTCGCCGTCTGGAGAAGCTTTTCGGATCTCCTTGACGACATGCGGCTGCATACGGTAGCCGTCGTTTGCGATAGTAGAAATATATTGGGCGAGTTGCATCGGTGTATACGTATCAAACTGGCCAATAGCTAGGTCTAGCAGTAAACTCCCTCGGCTCGTATTCCCAAGATAGCCGGTGCCTTCATTCGGCAAATCAATACCGGTCTCTACTCCGAGCCCAAATTGCGCAAACGAGTTACGCATGATTCCAAAGCTTTCAGGCCCTATATTGAGACCTCGGTTATACTGATATTCCAAACCTGCAATTTTTAATGCAATTTTAAACATATAGACGTTGGATGAACGTTCAATCGCCATCAAATCGTTCATCGGGATGCGATTAAACGGTGTCGTGTTGAAAATTGAATTTTTCTGTTTAGTGCTCTTAAACTTCAGTGGTTCATCGATTTGCACTTCGCCAATCTCGACAGCGTCTTGCTCATATCCTGTCAGCAAAGTGGCCCCCTTAACGGTGGACCCCATTTCGTGGGCAGCCGTAAAGGTACCGAACGCGTAGTCATTGACGACACGCTTGCCATTTTCATCTTCACCGACGCGTTTACCGACCATCGACAACACATCCCCCGTTTTAGGGTCCATCATGACCAAGTACGCATCCTTGACTAGCTGTGAGTTCGGGCCCGCTTTTAAAGCAAGCAACTTCTCTTCGACGATTTTTTCCAACTCATACTGGAGTTCGCTGTCTATCGTCAGCACCAAGTCTTTTCCGGGCTCGCCTTCATCTACAGGCACTGTTTCGATGACACGCCCACGCCCGTCAGTGACGTTTTTGACGCTCGATTTCTGCCCTTGCAGCACATCTTCATACTGCTGCTCCAAAAAGCTCGTGCCGACGCGGTCATTGCGGGAATAATCACGGCTTAGATAATAATCAAGACGATTGGCTGGAATCCCTTGGTCAGGTGTTGTCGTGCTGCCGAGAATCGTCAAATCGGTCATTTTCACACGCTTCCAGTCGGTGATTGTATTGACTCCTTCCAGCTTCGGATCGGTCAAGCGCTCTGACACCACGGCAAATTCTTCATCGGTCACGCCTTCGCCTTTAATGATCTGCGGCGATAAGGCATAGCCTGATGACATTTCCCGGTAAATCGCGAGAACTTCCAATTGTTCCTCTGTCAGGCTATTAAGTTCTTCATCCGTGATTTTCTCGCGGACTAAAGCATCGAGCTTCTGCTGCTTCTCTTTCTGAGGAATATCCTCAGCCTCGATCGCAGCACGTTCTTCCGGTGTCACTTTTTCCGTGGCGCTCTCTGTATTCAATTGTATGTAAAAGTCTTGCTTATCGCGCAAAGTCACTTTCTTCGTATCTTTTTCGATCAATTTGGCGAGTTCTTTTGCCACTTCCATCATCTCGCTGCTCTTGGTCGTCTGCATCTTCGTATAGGTAATGCTGTTGACGGGCTCGTTATCGACTTGCAGGCGCCCGGCGGAATCAAAAATCCTGCCACGCGGCACGCTTGTATTGACCGCAACTTCCTCGGTTCTCGCAATCGCCCGGGCATAATCTTCCCCTTTAACAATCTGCAAATACCCTAGCCGCAGGATGAGCATGGAAAACAGCAGAAAAATAGCAAAAAAGAGAATGTTCATCCGAAAGGTCGTATTGGACTGGAGTTTGGACTTTGCCAGCGACACACGACGTTTTTGAGGGGTTTTCATGAGCACGTAGCTCCTTTCAAAAAAATATCCAGTTGTTAGTATAGCACGGACATAAAAAAACACACACTTTTTCAGACAAAAAAGTGTGTGTCCAGGTTTCAATATTTAACAATTATTTAGCAGCTTCGTAGCGCTTGGAAACTTCGTCCCAGTTAACAACATTCCAGAATGCTGCCAAATAGTCAGGGCGTCGGTTCTGGTATTTCAAGTAGTAAGCATGCTCCCAAACGTCCACTCCAAGAATCGGCGTTTTGCCTTCAGATAGTGGAGAATCCTGGTTTGGCGTTGAAGTGACTTCAAGCTCGCCGTTAGAGACGACTAGCCAAGCCCAGCCAGAACCGAAACGTGTTTTGCCTGCAGCTTCGAATTTTTCTTTGAACTCGTCAAAGCTTCCGAATTTGCTGTTGATCGCGTCAGCTACTGCGCCAGTCGGCTGTCCGCCACCATTCGGGGAAAGAAGCTGCCAGAATAGCGAGTGGTTCGCATGGCCGCCGCCGTTGTTGCGGACAGCTGTGCGGATATCTTCCGGCACTGCGTTCAAATCAGAAACCAATTCTTCAATTGATTTTGAAGAAAGATCGTCATGACCTTCCAAGGCCGCATTTACGTTTGTTACGTACGTGTTGTGGTGTTTCGTGTGGTGAATGTTCATTGTCTCTTTGTCGATGTGCGGTTCTAGCGCATCGTACGCGTAAGGTAGTTCCGGTAGTTCGTATGCCATGATTAAATTCCTCCTTGAGTCTATTGTTCTACTTTCTTAGCGTATCAAAATTTTCAAACCGACACAAATATAAAGCATATGGACCTGCCTTTTTCAGACCTTAGTCGGAGACGGCAGTCAAATCACCCAGAAGAACAAGCCGACCATCACGGCCTGAATGATGCCTTTTGTCAGTGCGGAAGTAATAAAACCGACCACCGAACCGATTCCGGAGCGAATCGATTTTTTAATCGATGATTTGTTGACGAGCATCTCTGCGATGATGGCGCCGAGGAACGGGCCAATGAGAATGCCGGCAAACGGGATGATAAATGGGCCGAAAATCAATCCGACAGTACTGCCCACCAAACCCGCTTTTGAACCGCCGAATTTTTTCACGCCGACTGCATTGGCCAAAAAGTCTGCACCGAACAATAACAGGACGAATAAGATTTCGATGAGCCAGAACCACCATGGCAAATCAGCAAAGCTGAAAAATAGGCCATAAATGATGAATCCGCCGAAAATGAACAGCGACGCCGGGATGACCGGATACACAAGTCCGATGAAACCGATGGCAAAAAACACAATTACAAAAACCCAGCCGACAATTTCGAGCATCACGAACCCTCCTTTTCCGATATAAAAACTCCCTTTCATCGTGCCCTACATTTCAAGAAATGTAAAGGATGAAAGGGAGTATGGATCAAGTGCGGTTGCCGAGGATGGCTTCCGCGATATTGACGGAGTGGTCGCCGATCCGCTCCAAGTTGCTGACGATATCGACGAAGACGATTCCCGCTTGTGCGGAACATGCGCCTTCGTTCAGGCGAAGGATGTGTTTTTTACGGAATTTGCGTTCCATTTTGTCGATCAGGTCTTCCTGCTCTGCCACTTCACGAGCAAGTTCGTGGCTTGTCGTGTCGAGTGCATCAAGTGATTTCGAAACCGTGGCAATGGTCAATGTGAACATTTCGTCCAAGTCTTCCATTGCTTCGCCGGTCAATTTCACTTTATTGGCTTCTTGGTAATCGATCAATTCGATGATGTTCTCGAAATGGTCGCCGATCCGTTCGATATCACGGACCGTTTCCATCAGCATCGTGTGGCGAGTGGAATCCGCTGCCGAAATCGATTCTGCGGAAATGAGCACCAGGTAATCGGTAATTTTGCCATCCAGGTTATTGATGGCATCTTCCAATTGATAGCCCATTTCAGCATGTTTCTTGCTTTTCGTTTTCAAATACTCATACGTTTCTTCCAGTCCTTGCACAGAATATTTACCCATGCGCAACACTTCTTCTTTGGCCTGGCCAAGAGCGATCGATGGCGATTGCTCGATGAAGTTTAAGTCCAGATGCTTCGGCTTGAATTCGACAAGTACTTCGTCGCCAGGAATCACTTTCGTAACAAGGTATGCCCAGGCCCCGATCAATGGGAATTGAATCAAAGTGTTCGCAATGTTGAACGTCCCGTGCGCGAAGGCAATCTGCATTTTCGCTTCCAAATTCAATACGGCTGTGAGCCATTCGACGTATGCTGTAAACGGCACCAGCAGGATTAGGAAGATAATGGAGCCGATGACATTGAACAGAACGTGGACAGCTGCTGCACGGCGCGCTGCAATGGATGTACCGAGTGCTGCGAGCACGGCTGTGACGGTCGTTCCGATGTTGTCACCGAATAGAACCGGCAAAGCAGCATCGAGGCTGAGCAGGTTCTCTGCATACAAACCTTGAAGAATGGCAATCGTTCCGCTCGAACTTTGGACGATGAATGTAAAGATTGTCCCAGCTGCAACGCCAAGGATTGGGAATTCACTCAAGTTGACAGTCATGTCGATGAATGCTGGCAATTCACGCAGCGGCTTCATCGCGCCGCTCATCGTTTCCATCCCGAAGAACAAGCCGCCAAAGCCGAAGATGACTTGGCCGATGTTTTGGATTTGGTTTTTCTTGAAGAAGAAAATCAAGAATGCACCTACTGCCATGATCGGCAGTGAGTAGGCTCCAACATCGAGACCGATAATGAATGCCGTCACGGTTGTCCCGATATTCGCACCCATGATGACGCCGATCGCTTGTCTAAGCGTCATGAAACCGGCACTGACGAGTCCGACAACGATAACGGTTGTTCCTGAACTCGACTGGATCAGGATGGTTACAATGATACCAACCAAGACACCCATGAACGGATTGGTCGTAAAACGGTCCAAAATGTCCCGTAGTTTATCGCCCGCAGCTTTCTGCAAAGCGTCACCCATATACTTGATTGAGAATAGGAAAATACCGAGTCCCCCAAAGAAGGTAAACAGTAATTCCTGCCAATTCATTTCCACGATTCACATTCAACTCCTAAATATAACGTAATGACACCTCACCTATTATGAAGACTTCGCTAAGTAAATGTAAATACCTTTATTGAAAATTTACAAACCCGTAACATAAGACCCCGGCATTCCCTATTTAACGTGATAATATTACAATACATAAGGAAAGGAAGATCGATGTGAACCTCTATCAACTATTCAAAGCAAGTTTTATGGAACCGAAAAAACGGGCGGCGGTCCGTATCATGCCGATCGGACGCATTCTGAAATTCGTTTTTCTTTTCATCGCTTTGCTGTCGCTTATTTCATTCACCGAATTCACACTCGGCATCGGCTCGAGCTCCTCTGAACTGGAAGGCCTGCTGCAATTCATAGAAGAAATCGATTGGCTGCTGTACCCGTTTGCACTCATTTTTCTATTCGTCTCGACGACGCTCTACCATTTCATCAAAATCAGCGTCTTTGCGGCATTCGGCTATGGCTTCCTTGTATTGCTCAAGCGTCGCGGTGAATACCGCCATATGTGGCGTACAGCTGCACTTGCTGTCACCGTCCCAACCATTGTTGCGTACGTCGCGAGCTTCTGGACCAATAACTTATGGATATCCCTCGCGACTTCCATCTGGACACTGTTTCTTCTATATAGTGCAGCTCGTTTCTATCCAAAAGCCCCACCCGCAAAAAAATAGTGCTTGTATTGCAGCGCTGTAAAGAATCCTGCGCTTACAGCCGTCTTTCTTGTCTTTTCAAACGAGACACTGCTAAAATGGCTATAGGCAAGAGAAATAGACTCGCACGTGAAATCCGTGCATAGAAAGCTGAGTGAACCGTCCGGATTACCGGAAACTCACAAAAAGGAGAGATTTTTAACATGAGCGAAATGACTCACCGTTCAAAAACACGCCCCGTCAAAGTCGGCGATATAACGATTGGCGGCAGCAATGAACTATTCATACAAAGTATGGCAACAACGAAAACACACGACGTAGAAGCAACGGTCGCGGAGATTCTCCGCCTTGAAGAAGCCGGATGCCAAGTCGTCCGTGTCGCTTGCCCCGATGAGCGAGCAGCTTATGCCATCGGCGAAATCAAGAAACGCATCAATATCCCTTTGGTCGTCGATATCCATTTCGACTACAAATTAGCGTTGATCGCCATCGAGCAAGGTGCCGATAAAATCCGCATCAATCCAGGCAATATCGGCCGCCGCGAAAAAGTCGAAGCGGTTGTCAACGCTGCAAAAGCGAAAGGCATCCCGATCCGCATCGGCGTCAACGCCGGTTCACTCGAACGGAAAATTCTCGAGAAATACGGCTATCCGACAGCGGACGGCATGGTGGAATCAGCATTGCACCATATCAAGATCCTAGAAGACCTTGATTTTCACGACATCATCGTGTCACTGAAAGCCTCCGACGTGAGCCTAGCCATCGAAGCATACGAGAAAGCATCGAAAGCATTCGACTACCCGCTCCACCTCGGCATCACGGAATCCGGTACATTGTTCTCAGGAACCGTGAAAAGTTCTGCAGGTCTTGGGGCATTGCTCGCCAAAGGCATCGGCAACACGCTCCGCGTCTCCTTGAGCGCAGACCCTGTCGAAGAAGTCAAAGTAGCCCGTGAACTATTGAAAGTTTTCGGACTATCTTCAAACGCAGCGACGCTCATCTCATGCCCGACTTGTGGACGCATCGAAATCGATTTGATTTCCATCGCGAACGAAGTGGAAGAATACATCTCCCACATCAAAGCACCGCTTAAAGTCGCTGTGCTCGGCTGTGCCGTGAACGGCCCGGGTGAAGCACGCGAAGCTGATATCGGCATTGCCGGCGCACGCGGCGAAGGCCTGCTCTTCATGCACGGAAAAACAGTCCGTAAAGTGCCTGAAGAAACAATGGTCGAGGAATTGAAGATCGAGATCGATAAATTGGCAGAAGAATATTTCGCCAAACAAGCAGAAGAGAAAAAACAAAAAGAATTGGAACAACAACAAGTATAAGGTTGTGATCATATGTACCGATTTGGCATCGATATCGATGGCACCGTCACCTGTCCCACTTCGTTGATTCCGCATATCAATGAAGCGTTTGGCAGTGAATTGACCATCGAAGATATCCGGGAATACGACCTGACAGCGGCTTTGCCGCAGCTCGACAAAAAAGAGTTCTACTCCTGGTTCAAAAAGCACGAACCGAAAATTTATGCGTCTTCCCCTATTTCGAAAGACGCCAAGCAAATCATCAATAACTGGAAAGACCAATACGAACTGTATTTTATCTCCGCTCGCGGAGATAACGTGCGAAACGTTACATTCGATTGGTTCGAACAGCATGCCATTGCTTACGACCATATCGAATTGATCGGCACGCATAAAAAAATCAGCACCGCCAAAGCGCATAATGTCGATTTGTTTTTCGAAGACAAACATGACAATGCAGTTGAGATTTCTGAGGAACTGGACATCCCGGTTATTTTGTTCGATACCCCTTACAACCGTGAGCCGGTGCCGAATAAAGTGGTCCGCGTCTATGATTGGCTCGAAGCCGAACAATGGGTGAAAAAAGAATTCGGCGTCCAACAGGAATTGCTCAAGCGGTAAACGAAGAGCGCAAGTCAAACTTGCGCTCTTTTTTTATTTGCCCGTTTCTATCGTAAGCAGATGAAAA
>NZ_JAPEHT010000076.1 GCF_028823615.1 Planococcus sp. A6 | reverse complement strand
ACGCTTCTCCAAATACTCAGATAGCACATTGATTTTTGAATGTAGAAATGGTGCTTTCCTTTTTCATTCATAGCGAATTATAGACTTCTTCCACACTCTGAAAACCGCACCGGATAAAGTTCCGGTGCGGTTTTAGTTTTACAAGTATTCCGCGTAGCGTTTTTCCAGGTAGTTCTGCAGAACGGTCATGACTGTGCAGATGGCCCAGTAGATGAGCGCGACCAGGATGAGCAATGTCAACAGGTCGTATTCACGTGCGCCGACAATGCGCGCTTTTTGGAAAATCTCCGGGACCGTGATCATGGCCGCGAGCGATGATGCCTTGATCAGGTCCAAATAGACATTCGATAAGGGTGGCACCGCAATGCGCACCGATTGCGGCAAGATGATCCGGCGCATCGTCTGCCAATAGCTAAGGCCAAGTGCGGTGGACGATTCCCATTGGCCTTTGTCGACAGACGCAAGAGCTGACCGGAACACTTCCGCGATATAGGCGGCGCTATTGATCGTAAAGCCGATGAGCGCTGCTTGCAAGGCGGTGAATTCGAGGCCGATGACAGGAAGTGCGAAATACAGCAAAAACAAGATGACTAGAATCGGCACACCGCGCATGAATGATATATAAAGGCGCGCCGGCAGATGGAGCAGCGGCTGTTTTGACGTCCTGGCGAGCGCCATGAAAAAGCCGATGACCAGTCCGCCGAGCATGCTGCCCATCGAAATCAACAGCGTCAACCAAATGCCTTCAAGCACATAGGGCAAGGAATTGATGGCAAGTTCGGGATCGAACAACAGCCCCCATTCGATATCGCTCATACAGATGGCCCTCCTTTAATTTGCCTCTTCGACATCCGGTTCGACGGAAACGTCCGCCCCGTCGAAGAATTCGGCTGAGATATCACTGATGGTGCCGTCGGAAAGCATTTCCTCAAGTGTGGTATTGACTTGTTCGAGAAGTTCTTCATTATCTTCATTAACGACCAGCCCGACTTCAGATGGTAGGTATTTGATATCCGGATGGATGGTTATGTTCAATTCCGGAAAAGCGGCGACGCCGAATTTCGACAAATAATAATCATTCAAAATGACATCGGTCCGTCCGATAGACACGTCACGCAAATAGATTTCATTCGTCGCATTGTCATACGTCACTTCTTCCGCCCCATAATCGCGGGCGATCTGCATATAGACGGATGTTGAGACGCCGGCTGCTTTTTTACCTTCCAAGTCTTCGAGTGATTCGATTCCGGACAGGTCGTCTTTACGTACGACGGCGGTGCCGTAGGAATATTTGATCGGTGTAGAAAACAGGAATTGATCGGTCATTTCTTCCGTCACTTCGATATCGTTCGCTGCCATATCGAGCTGTCCTGTGCTGACGCTTGTCAGCATTTCGTCGAATCCGAGTTCGCGGAATTCGATGTCAAGATCCAGGCGTTTGCCGAGTTCCCGTACGACTTCTACTTCAAAGCCCGTCAATTCGCCGCTCTCTTCGTCGCGGAATGAAGTCGCCAACAGTGTGCCGGATGTACCGACAGTCAAGACGCCTTCCTCCTGGATGCGGTCCCATTCTGACGGCTGTTCGGTTTCAGCAGCGTCATTTCCGCAAGCTGATAATGCAATTGCTGCCGTACCGAACAGGGCGGCAGTTATGTATGTTCGTTTCGTCATGATATTCAATGATAGGCCCCCTTAATTGATGTCCTATAAAAAGATAGCATTAACTATAGCTTGGGGCAATGCTTTGTCGCACTAATAATATTATAATATTATTATGTAAACTTAATTACTGGTAAGAAAAAACCCGCACTGCAAAAGCCAGTACGGGCATGTCCAAACCTATTTTTTCAATTTCAACACCAGGTCTTCATCCGGCGTGACGTAGACGGTCTTGGTTTTTTCACTTGGCGGACTTCGGTGTAATCGACCGGGACAGAAGCCGATTCGCGCGCTTTGCTGAAATAAGCGGCGATGCTGGCAGCTTCTAGGATGGTGTCTTCATCCGGTTCTTGCGAATGGATGATGACATGCGATCCCGGAATGTCTTTCGTGTGCAGCCATGTATCGGATTTCGATGCGACCTTGAAGGTCACATAATCGTTTTGCTTATTGTTTTTGCCGACTGAAATCGGAATGCCGGTGCTCGATACATAATGCTCGACATTCGGCTTTTGCGGCTTTTTCTTTTTCTTCGATTTCTGTGCTTTCATATAGCCTTGTTCCGCCAATTCTTCACGGATCTCTTCGATATCGGAGAGCCCCGCCTGTTGCACTTGCTGCATGAGCAATTCGAAATAGCGGATATCTTCTTCCGTCTTTTCGATTTGCTCATGCGTTTTAACGACCGCTGTTTTGGCTTTTTGGTAACGCGAATAGTATTTCTGGGAATTCTCAATTGGCGTCTTGCGCGGGTCGAGCGTGATCGTCACAGTTTCTTCATTATAATAATTAACGACTTCTACTTGTTTCATGCCTTTTTTGATTGTGTGCAGATTGGCCATGATCAATTCGCCATTTAATTGCAATTGGTCGCGTTTTTGTGCTTGGTCCTGTTCTTTCTGAAGCTTTTTGAGCTTTAATTTCAATTTGGCGATTTCGTTTTGAAGCCAGCGTTCCAAATCGCCTGCCTGTTGCTTGACGCGGTCGCGCTCGGCTTTCGCGTAATAAATCCGGTCGAGCAGTTCGGATAAATTGTCAAAACGCATATTATCCTGCCCGAGATGGGTCAATTCAGTTGCAGAAAAATAGCTTTTTCCTTGCTGTTCGACGTAATAGCCGGTCGGTTCCGGATTATTGAAGTCCTGCAAAAAGGCTGCTGCGCTTTCAGGATTCCGTTCAAGCCGGTAGTTCAACTCTTTCGCAGTCAGCGGGGAAAAGCCGGCAAACTGCGAGACGATTTCCTTGTCGGTAAGCCCGCTGAAGTCAGCATCCTCTGCAAATGGATCCTGTTTGTCTTGGGAAGGCGGGAAAATATAATCCTGGCCCGGTAAAATCGTCCGGTAGGAGTTGACGCTCGGCGGCAAATGCTTGAGGCTGTCGAGAATCATGTCGCGCTCGGCGTCGACTAAAATGATATTCGAATGCCGGCCCATCATTTCTACATGAAGCTCGCGTTCGATTTCGTCGCCGATTTCGTTGCGTGCGCGGATGCGCAGGATGATCAGCCGGTCGGAGCCGTGCTGCTCGACGCCCGTGATGACGCCGCCCTCAATGTGTTTGCGGAGCAGCATACAGAACATCGGCGGTTCCGATGGGTTGACGTTTGCCGTGTTCGTCAAATGGATCCGTGAATAGGACGGGTGGATCGAGATGAGCAATTTATGGTTTTTTCCTTGTGCGCGTATGTGCAGGAGCAGTTCGAGCTGATTAGGCTGATGAACTTTTGAAATCCTTCCGGTGATGAGCTGTTGCAATTCGCTCGTCATCGCTTTCGTAAATAATCCATCAAATGCCATGAAAAATCCCTCTTTCAAATCGTTTTGTTCCATCTTATCATTTTCACGGAAGAATATGATATAATAAGACAGTTAGTTTTAAGCGTGAATATATTACTTGAGCATCGATGGCGGTGAGGAAGATGAAGAGAAAGCCGAAGTTCATATCCATTGGGGCGGGCAATGCGGTGTCAGTGAACCGCATCGTTTCGATGATCCAGCCGGACTCGGCGCCTTCCAAGCGCTTGATGCAGGAAGCGCGCAGCAAAGGCTTGCTCGTCGATGCGACAGGCGGCAAGAAGACCAAGTCGATCTTTATCATGGATAGTGATCATGTGGTCATTTCCGCCTTGTCGGTCGAGACGGCCCTTGCGCGGATTGAAGAAAATGATGATGAGGCAAGCGAGGGATAAAATGAGAAAACATCGTGGACTGCTCATCGTGCTGTCCGGGCCTTCGGGCGTCGGCAAAGGCACGGTGCGAAAAGAGCTGTTCCAACAGCCGGATACAAATTATGAATATTCCATTTCCATGACGACGCGCTCACCGCGTGAAGGGGAAGTGGACGAAGTCGATTATTTCTTCAAGACCCGTCATGAGTTTGAAGAACTGATCGACCAAGGGCAATTGCTTGAATATGCCGAGTACGTCGGCAATTATTACGGCACGCCGCTCGAATACGTCAATAAAATGCGCGATGCCGGGCGTGATGTGTTCTTGGAAATCGAAGTGCAGGGGGCAGCGCAAGTGCGCGATAAAGTGCCGGATGGCTTGTTCATCTTCCTTGCGCCGCCTAGCCTCTCAGAACTCGAAGAGCGCTTGGTCGGCCGTGGCACGGAGTCGGATGAAGTGATTGCTTCCCGCATCCATGCCGCCAGGAAAGAACTCGAGATGATGAACCTGTACGATTACGTCGTCGAAAATGATGAAGTCGAACACGCATGCGACCGTATCAATGCCATCATCATCGCAGAACATTGCAAGCGAGAACGCGTCGAAAAAAGATACTTAGATATGCTAAAGGAGAATGCCTGATGTTATACCCATCCGTTGATAAACTGAAAAGCCGCATCGATTCGAAATACTCCCTGGTCGCTTTGGCGTCCAAGAGAGCCCGCCAATTGCACGAACATGGCGATGAAAAACTTGATTCCTACGTATCCCACAAAGCGGTTGGAAAAGCGCTTGAAGAGATTGCAGCTGGTGCATTGACGCCGGTTCAGCAAGATGCATCTGCGATTTACGAAGACGAAATTTAACTTATGATCTCAATTGACGACTCCCAGAGCGAACCTGTTCTTTGGGAGTTTGTTGTTTAGAAAGGGTGTTTAGCGGTGTTGGCAAATCGAAAAATCCTATTATGTGTAAGCGGCGGCATCGCCGTCTATAAAGCGGTAGCCCTCGTCAGCAAATTGTCCCAGGCAGGGGCGGAAGTGAAGGTCATCATGACAGAATCAGCGAAGCAATTCGTCCAGCCTTTATCGTTCCAGGTCATGTCCAGAAACGATGTCTATTTTGATACATTCGACGAAAAAGATTCTTCAGTCATTGCCCATATCGATTTGGCGGACTGGGCAGACCTCGTGATCGTCGCGCCTGCTACCGCCAATATGATCGCTAAAATGGCAAATGGCCTAGGCGATGATATGGTCTCGACGATATTGCTTGCAACGACAGCACCGATTTGGGTCGCGCCTGCGATGAATGTCCATATGTACGACCATCCCGCAGTCAAGCGCAATATCGACCGTTTGCATCATGACGGCATCCGTTTCATCGAGCCGTCTGAAGGCTTTTTGGCCTGTGGCTATGTCGGCAAAGGACGTTTGGAGGAGCCGGAGAAAATCACTGAACTGGTGGCCGGCCATTTCATGAAAAACAAGCCGTTAAAAGGCAAGAAAGTGGTCGTGACGGCTGGGCCGACTCGGGAACGAATCGACCCGGTGCGTTTTTTGACGAACTTTTCAAGCGGCAAGATGGGCTATGCCATGGCAGAAGCGGCAGCGGAACTCGGCGCTGAGACAATTTTGATTAGCGGCCCGGTGTCATTGCCGGTGCCAAGCGGTGTCAAACGCATTCAAGTCGAAAGCGCACAGCAGATGCTCGAAGCGGTACTTGGCGAATACGACAGCGCAGACTTGGTCGTCAAGACAGCAGCTGTCGCTGATTACCGCCCGGCGGCCGTCGCGGGGCAGAAGGTTAAGAAAAAAGAAGGAAATTCAGTCCTTGAGCTGGAGCGCACAGTAGATATCCTGCAGCAGCTCGGCCAACTGAAGGGCCATCAAATCCTGGTCGGCTTCGCGGCAGAGACCGATCATGTAGCGCAATATGCAAAAGATAAACTCGAGCGGAAAAATGCTGATTATATCATCGCCAACGATGTCAGTGCGGATTCGGCGGGCTTTGATCATGACACGAATGCAGTGACGGTATACGGCCGCGGGGAATTCGAAAGGGCATTCCCGGTCATGCCGAAAAAAGCGCTTGCGCTCGATTTGTTAACGCTTATCACTGAAAAGGAATTTGCAAAATGATTGCCGAAGTCATCGTCGATGTTGCCGCACATCCGATTGACCGGCCGTTCGATTATGCAGTGCCGGAAAAATTCCAGGCACTCACCGAGCCGGGCATGCGCGTCAAAGTGCCTTTTGGCAACCGCAAAGTGCTTGGCTTTATTACAACTATCAAAGAAACATCCGAATTTGACCCAAAACGGCTCAAGCCGATACACGAATTGATGGATGTCGTGCCCGTATTGAACGTAGAAATGCTCGAGCTTGCACAATGGATGAAACGCCAGACAGTGTGTTTTGAAATCGATGCCCTGCAAGTCATGGTGCCAGCAGCACTTCGCGCCAAATACGAGAAGCGGTTCGTGTTGAATGCTGCTATTGAAGAGCTGCCGAAAGAGCTGCATCCGTATTTCGGCGCACGTGACTTTGTCCGTGCCCAGGAAGCGGAATCCGTATATGGGTTGATGAAAAAGGAAATGGATAAAGGTACGGTGTTGGCGGATACGAACATCCAGCAGAAAACCGGCGTGAAAAAAATACGCATGGTCCATATTACAGATTCTGTAGAAGATATAGAAAATATTTCCATAAGAGCGAACGCCAAGCAGCAATTAAAGCTGCAGGAGTTTTTCTTGAAACACGTGGGCCAAAGCTTTGAATCTTCCCAACTGCAAAAACAGGCAGGTGTTTCGCTTCCGACGGTTAACGCTCTGGCGGAAAAAGGCTTGGCCAATTTTTCGTCCATGGAATCGTACAGGGACCCTTCACTTCTGACCGCTATTGAACAAAAGATCGCCTTGGATTTGACTGATGAACAGCAAACGGCATTCGATGCTATCCAATCCTCCCTCAACACGGAAAAAACCTTTTTGCTTCACGGCATCACCGGCAGCGGAAAAACGGAGATATATTTACAGACGATCGCCCAAGTGCTTGAAGAAGGCAAGGAAGCGATCATGCTCGTCCCGGAAATTTCCTTGACGCCACAGATGACCATCCGCTTTAAGGAACGTTTCGGCGATTTGGTCGCAGTATTGCATAGCGGCTTATCGGCAGGGGAAAAATACGACGAATGGCGAAAAATCCAGCGTGCGGAAGTGAAAGTCGTGGTAGGGGCGCGTTCAGCGATTTTTGCGCCGTTTCAAAATCTCGGCTTGATCATCCTCGACGAAGAGCATGAATCCAGCTATAAACAAGACGACTCGCCCCGCTACCACGCACGGGATGTGGCAATCTGGCGCAGCCAGCAGCATCAATGCCCCGTCATTCTTGGTAGCGCGACGCCATCACTTGAATCGTATGCGCGTGCCCAAAAAGGCGTCTATGAATTACTCGCGCTGAAAAACCGGGCGAAAAACCAGCCGCTGCCTGAGGTTCATATTGTCGATATGCGCGAAGAGCTGCGCACCGGAAACCGGTCGATGTTTTCTGTGGAATTGGCGGAAGCGATACGCGAGCGCCTGGCACGGAAAGAGCAAGTCGTGCTGTTTTTGAACAAGCGCGGCTACTCGTCATTCGTCTTATGCCGCGACTGCGGAACGGTGCTGCAATGCCCGAACTGCGATATTTCGCTAACCTATCACCGGGCAAGCGAACGCATGAAATGCCATTATTGCGGCTATGATGAACCCGTTCCGACGACTTGCCCGGAATGCGAAAGTGACCATATCCGCTTTTTCGGCACAGGAACCCAAAAAGTTGAAGAGGAACTGGCAAAGCTCGTGCCGGATGCGCGCGTGTTGCGGATGGATGTCGATACGACCCGCAATAAAGGCGCACATGAAAAGATCTTGTCAGCGTTCGGAGAAGGCAAGGCCGATATTCTCCTCGGCACGCAAATGATCGCCAAAGGCTTGGATTTCCCGAATATTACATTGGTCGGTGTCTTATCGGCGGATACAACTTTGCATTTGCCGGATTTCCGTGCAGCCGAGAAAACCTATCAATTATTGACGCAAGTGAGCGGTCGTGCAGGACGCGACGTATTGCCGGGAGAAGTGTATGTGCAAACCTATACGCCGGAGCATTATGCGATCACGCTCGCAAAAGACCAATTATACGAACCGTTCTATGAGCAGGAAATGGCCATGCGGCGGGCAAGCGGATATCCTCCATATTATTATGTCGTTAATATCCAGTTCACCCATGAGGATTTGATGACGGTGTCGGGCTATGCCCAGCAGATGACTGAATATCTGCGCCACCGCCTGTCGCCCAAAACTATCATTATCGGGCCTTCCGCATCGCTAATCGCCCGTGTGAACAATAGATATCGATATCAATGTTTGATAAAATACAAAAATGAACCGAAGCTGGCTGAAGTGCTGCAGCAATTGATTAAAATCTATCGCAGCGACTGGATTAAAACGGGTGCGACTTTGTCCATCGACATGAATCCAACAGCAGTCATGTAGCAGAAATGAGGAATAGAAATGGCAATCCGTGAAATTGTGAAACACCCGAACGAAGTATTAGAAACCCCGTGCAAGACAGTCACTGAATTCGACCGTCAGCTCGCTGTTTTATTGGATGATATGCACGAGACAATGATCGAAGCGGACGGTGTCGGCATTGCCGCACCGCAAGTGGGTGTCTCACTGCGCGTCGCGATCGTCGATTTCCAAGAAGGGCAGGAGCCGATTGAAATGATCAATCCGGAACTCGCGCTATTCGAAGGGAAAGAGACGGATATCGAAGGCTGCTTGAGCTTCCCGGGTATTTTCGGGGAAGTCGAGCGCCACGGCCGCATCAAAATCAAAGCCCAGGAACGCGACGGCTCTTGGTATGAGCTAGAGGCGGAAGGTTACGAAGCGCGTGCCATCCTTCATGAAATGGACCATTTGGACGGCGTGCTGTTCACGAGCAAAATCGAGAAATATGTCACCCAAGAAGAATTGGATGAACTAATCCGCCAGCAGGAAGAGGAGGATTCGCTTTGACCAAAATTGTTTTCATGGGAACGCCGGCATTTTCGGCTCCAATCCTGAAGATGCTTGCCGAAGAAGGATACGACATCGTTTCGGTCGTTACACAGCCCGGAATCCTGAAGATGCTTGCCGAAGAAGGATACGACATCGTTTCGGTCGTTACACAGCCCGACCGCCCTGTGGGCAGGAAGAAAATCCTGACGCCGACACCGGTGAAAGAGCAAGCATTGGAACTTCGATTGCCGGTCTACCAACCGGAAAAACTGAAAGATCCCGAACAAGCGCAAAAAATTCTCGACCTTAAGCCGGATTTGATTGTGACAGCAGCATTCGGGCAAATCTTGCCGACATCGGTACTCGAAGCCCCGAAACTGGGCGCCATCAACGTGCACGCCTCACTGCTTCCGGAATACCGCGGCGGTGCGCCGATCCACCAGGCGATCATTGACGGCAAAAAAGAAACTGGCGTGACGATCATGTATATGGTGGACCGTTTGGATGCAGGGGATATCATTTCACAAAAATCGGTACCGATTGAAGAAACGGACCATACCGGCAGCATGTTCGATAAATTGAGTGTGGCAGGAATGGAGTTGTTGAAAGCAACCTTGCCGTCGATCATCGACGGGACCAATGCGCGAATTCCACAGGACGAAGAGCGCGTTACGTTTGCACGCAATATTTCACGGGAGCAGGAACGCATCGACTGGAACAAATCCGCACGCGAAATCTATAACCAAGTGCGCGGGTTGCATCCATGGCCAGTCGCATTCACAACTTTAGCAGACGCCAATGTCAAATTGTGGTGGACGGAAATTGCCGACAGCCAGAAAACCGGCGCGCCGGGTGAAATCATCGAATTGGCAAAAGATGCCATTATCGTCCAAACCGGCGAAGGCACACTTGCCATCAAAGAATTGCAGCCGGCTGGAAAAAAACGCATGACGGCTGAAGATTATTTACGTGGGCCGAAATTACAGGCAGGGGATCGATTCGAATGAAAAACAAAAAAATCCACGGCAATGTAAGAGATGCTGCATTGTCGATTCTCTATGCTGTGGAAAACAAACAGGCATATAGCAACCTCTTATTGAATACAACAATGGACAGCTATGGCATTTCCGCTAAAAATAAAGGCTTGTTGACGGAAATCACTTACGGCACGCTGCAGCATCAAATGACCTTGGATTATTATTTAGAACCGTATATTAAAGGCAAGCTCGATCCATGGGTGCGGACGCTTTTACGCTTATCGCTTTATCAGATCGTTTACTTGGACCGCATCCCGTTCCATGCCGTCATCAACGAAGCGGTGGAAATCGCTAAAAGGCGCGGACATGGGGGCATTGCGTCTGTTGTGAACGGCATTCTGCGCTCCGTCCAGCGGTCAGGCGTGCGTTCATTCAATGAAATTGCCGACCCGATCGAAAAGATTTCCATTGAAACAAGCCACCCGACGTGGATGATCAAGCGCTGGTCGGAACAATTCGGCATGCAAAAAGCCCGCGAAATGGCGCTCGAGAACAATAAAGCGCCGCTCCAGACGGTGCGCGTCAATACCGTTCAGGCGACACCGGAACAAGTGATCGAAATGCTTGAATCGGAAGGGTTGACTGCCGAACCAAGCAAGATTATCCCTGAATGCCTTGTCCTCACGGGCGGGCAACCGGTTCGCACGCAAGCATTCGAAAAAGGATTTATCACCATACAAGACGAAAGTTCAATGCTGCCGGCTTATGCGCTGCAAGTGGAACCTGGCATGACCGTGCTCGATATGTGCGCGGCGCCTGGCGGGAAGACAACCCATATCGCCGAAAAGCTCGAAGGATATGGAAAAGTGCTGGCGATGGATTTGCACGCCCATAAAGTCAAATTGATTGAAGAAACCGCCAAGCGCTTAGGCCACCAGACAATCGAAACTACCGTGGGAGACGGCCGGGACAGCAGCGACCGCTTCGGCGAAGAAAAATTCGACCGCATCCTGGTAGACGCACCTTGCAGTGGGCTCGGCGTCATCAAACGCAAGCCGGATATCAAATACACGAAAACGCCGGATGATTTCGGGCGCTTGCAGACGATTCAGCTTGCGCTTCTCGATGAAGCAGTGAAGTTGTTGAAGCCAGGCGGCATTCTCGTCTACAGCACGTGTACGGTCGATACCGAAGAGAACCGTGGAACTGCCGAGAAGTTCATGAACACACATCCGCAAATGAAACAGATCTCTACTGAATTGCCTGCCGCTTTCAAGAGCAAAGGCAAAGGATTTGTCCAAGTCTTCCCGCAGGATTTCGGGAGTGACGGATTTTTTATCGCAAGCTTCAGAAAAACCGACGGCCAAGTTGCCGAAAGCTAAAAAACGGGGTGTCCACTATTGTTTCAGTATGTAATTGAAAGCGATACCGGTAGAAAAAGGGAAGTCAATGAAGACCGCGTCGCTGTGCTCAAACGCCCCAGCGGATTATTGCTCGCGCTTGTCGCAGACGGCATGGGCGGCCATAATGCAGGAGACGTTGCTAGCCGGATGACGGTTGATGAACTCAGCAGAAGGTTCATGGAAGCGGACGAAGAAACGTTCCAGACGACAGAAGAAAAGACGGCCTGGCTATCTGGCCAAGTGTTGCAAGTCAACCGGCTTGTGTATGAACATTCCATCACCCATAGTGAATGCAAAGGAATGGGAACGACTCTGATCGCCGCATTGATTGAAGGAAATGATTGTGTGCTATGCCATATCGGCGACAGCCGTGCGTATGTCATCGGCCCGTCGATGGCGCAAGTGACGCGTGATCATTCCTATGTCAATGTGCTAGTCGATAACGGGGAAATTACTCAACAGCAGGCGGAAGACCATCCGAAGAAAAACTGGATCCTGCGCTCACTGGGCACGGAACCTGACATCGAGAGGGAAATGCATCATTTTTCTCTCGCTGGCACTTCTTATTTCCTGATATGCACTGACGGATTAAGCAATAAATTGAACGAGAGGGACATTTCGTCGATTGTCCGCTCGAAAGCTTCATTGTCTCAAAAAGGCAAAGCCTTGATTGCGCTGGCCAATGACCTCGGCGGAGAAGACAATATTTCATTTGTATTGTTGACGGCGCTTGGTGAGGAGGTGTAGCGATGTTAGTTGGAAAACGAATCAACGGCCGCTATAAGGTACTCGAGGCGATCGGCAGCGGGGGCATGTCCAATGTCTATTTGGCACATGACATGATCCTTGACCGTGACGTCGCCATCAAAGTGCTGCGCTACGACTTCAGCAATGAAGAGGAATTGCGCCGCCGCTTCAAACGGGAAGCGTTGTCTTCGACAAGTCTTGGCCATCCGAACATCGTCAGTATTTTCGATGTCGGGGAAGACAATGACTTGCCATATCTCGTCATGGAGTATGTACCTGGAGATACGTTGAAAGAATACATCATCAAACATTCCCCGGTTGAACCGGAACGCGCCGTGGAAATCATGAAGCAATTGGCATCTGCCCTTGCGCATGCCCACCACAACCATATTGTCCACCGGGATATCAAGCCGCAGAACGTGCTAGTGGACGAAGACGGCAACGTCAAAATCTCAGATTTCGGCATTGCCATGGCATTGAGTGCCACTTCCTACACACAGACCAATTCGGTGCTCGGGACTGTTCATTACCTGTCTCCGGAACAAGCGAGAGGCGGCACCGCCAATAAGAAATCCGATATTTATTCGCTCGGCATCGTCATGTATGAGCTGTTGACTGGAAAGCTGCCATTTTCAGGTGAATCAGCTGTGGCTATCGCTTTGAAGCATCTGCAAACGGAAACGCCTTCATTGAAAGAAACCGTACCGGACCTGCCGCAAAGCCTTGAAAATATCGTATTGAAAGCGACCGCCAAAAATCCGCAATACCGCTATGCTTCAGCGGATGAAATGGCAGAAGACCTTTCGACGGCGCTCACTCCGGAACGGATCAACGAACCGAAATTTGCCGTGCCGGTAGACGAAGGGGAAACACGCGCCATGCCGGCGATCAAAGATACGGGCACATACGAACAAGCAGATGCGACCAAAACGATGGCGCTTCCTGTCAAAGAGGATAAAAAAGAGAAGAACAAGCCGCCTGAGAAGAAAAAACGCAAGAAGACGCCGATTGTCTTGGCGATTTTCGCCGCCTTGATCTTGATCGGGTTAATCACAGCCTTTGCGTTCCCGGGATTGTTTGAGCCTAGGCAAGTGGCCGTGCCGGATGTTTCCGGGATGGAAAGAGAAGCGGCACACGAAGAGCTGACCGCTGCTGGCTTTGTCGTTGCAGAAGAATCCGAACAATTCTCTGAGGAAGTCGACGAGAACCATGTGATCCGCACCATTCCAGAAGCTGGAAAGATGCGCGATCCAGAGTCGAGCATCAGCCTATTCATTAGCAGGGGCAAAGAAACAGCCGAGTTTGGTGATTATGTCGGCACGTCACTTGACCAGGCACAGCGTATGTTGGAAGGTTCGAATTATTCATCGGTTGATTCGCGGGAAGAGTTTTCCGATGAAGCGCCCGGCACAATCTTGAGCCAAAGCCCAGAAGCGGGAACTGAGGTCACCATCAGCGAGACCGCTGTCGAGTTTGTCGTCAGTAAAGGACCGGACATGCGCGAAGTGGAGGATTTGAGCGGCTATGGAGAAGCGCAATTAAATGAATATGCCCGTTCGTCAGGATTCAATATCCGCATCGTCCGTGAAGAAGAATCCGATTCTGTGGAAGCAGGATTGGTGTTGTCGCAAAACGTTGCGGGTGGTGAGATGCTTGAAGTCGGAAGCACGATCGAAGTCGTGCTGTCTTCCGGCAGTGCAGAACTTCCGGTGAACACTTACATCGAAACCGTGGAAATCCCTTATGAGCCGGCAGAACCTGCAGAAGAAGGCGAAGACCCGGTCGAGCAGACAATCCGCATCTATATCCAGGACCAAAACCAAAGCATGGTCGAACCGGTCGAAGAATTCACCATCACGGAAACGACCGAACACCAGATTGAAATGCAGATTGTCGAAGGCGGCAGCGCTTCTTACCGAATTGTCAGGGATGCCACGATCATCCTAGAAAAAACAGTGGACTATGAGAACGCAGAATAATACAACTATAATGAATAGATAAGGAGTGGTGCTATGCCGAAAGGTCAGATTAGGAAAGCGTTGAGTGGCTTCTATTATGTATTGGATGATGACGGTGAACGTTACACCCAGTGCCGAGGCCGTGGAGTTTTCCGCAACCGCCAAATCACGCCGCTCGTCGGAGATTTTGTCGAGTACAAAGCGGATAACGATCGCGAAGGGACGATACTGGATATTGATGAACGCAAAAATGAACTGGTGCGCCCACCTATCTCCAATATTGACCAGGCGATTTTAGTTTTTTCAGCCAAGCAGCCCGATTTCCATCCACTGTTATTGGACCGTTTCCTGGTAGCGGTTGAATCGTTTGATATCCAGCCGGTCATTTGCTTAACGAAAATCGATTTATTGTCGGATGCGGAGCGCGAAGAACTGGACCGTTATGCCGATGATTACCGGACAATCGGTTACGATGTCATTGAATCTTTCATAGATGACCCGACATTACAGGAAAGGCTGATGCCGGTCTTGGAAGGAAAGACAAGCGTTCTTGCGGGGCAGTCTGGCGTCGGGAAATCAACTTTGCTGAATACGATTTTGCCGTCGCTGAAGTTGAAGACCGATGACATCTCGCAAGCCTTGAACCGAGGCAAGCATACAACGCGCCATGTGGAATTGATCGAAGTGAATGGCGGTTTGCTGGCGGATACGCCGGGATTCAGCTCGTTTGACTTTGAACAGCTCGAGAAAGAACAATTGTCGGCATGCTTCCCGGAAATGGAACAACGCGCAGGCGGCTGTAAATTCCGCGAATGCCTGCATTTGAATGAACCGAAATGCGCCATTAAAAAAGCGGTCGAGACAGGGGACATCCCTGAATACCGCTATAAGCATTACTTGAAATTTTTGGAAGAAATAATGAATCGAAAGCCGAGGTATTCACATGATTAAAATTGCACCGTCTATTCTAGCAGCAGATTTCGCGAAACTTGGTCAAGAAGTACTGGAAGTCGAAAAAGCCGGAGCCGATTGGATTCACATTGATGTCATGGACGGTCATTTCGTCCCGAATATCACGATGGGACCGATTGTGGTCGATGCACTGCGCCCGTTGACACAGCTTCCTCTCGATGTCCATTTGATGATCGAGAACCCAGACCGCTACATCGAAGATTTTGCCAAGGCAGGAGCAGATTATATTACTGTCCATGTCGAAGCGTGCCCACATCTTCACCGCACCATCCAATTGATTCGTTCATTCGGCGTCAAACCGGGTGTCGTCTTGAACCCGCACACGCCGATCGAAACGATCCAGCATGTTCTGGAAGATATCGACTTGGTGCTGTTCATGACTGTTAACCCAGGATTTGGCGGACAGAAGTTCATCCATTCAGTCGTCCCGAAAGTTGCGGCATTGTCGCAACTGATCAAAGACAAAGACTTGTCTGTCGATATCCAAATCGATGGCGGCATCAATGAAGAAACGATTGTTCCGTGCGCGCAAGCAGGGGCGAATGTGTTCGTGGCCGGGTCAGCCATTTTCGGCAAACAAGACCGCACGCAAGCGTTGCAGGCGATCAAAAAGGCGGGGCAAGGAGTTATCTCGTGATTACCGTAATTACAGCAGGAGG
>NZ_JAPEHT010000075.1 GCF_028823615.1 Planococcus sp. A6 | reverse complement strand
ACGTTCTTCCGAATAATAATCGTCTGGTGCATCGCTTTGTGCTTCGTCTGTACGGACCACAAGCACGTCGCATTTAGCTGAGCGGACGATATGCTCGGACACGCTGCCGATGAGAAAGCGTTCGACTGCATTCAAACCGGTCGCGCCACAGATGATCAAGTCGGCTTCGACTCGTTCCGCAAGCTCACGGGGAATCATCGTTTTAGGAGAACCGTAGTCGACCACGATATTGACCTTTTCAACACCGCCGGCTTCGGCTTCTTTTTTATAGTCCCCAAGTAAGTCTTCGGCGAATTTCTGTGCACGGTCAGCAATTGAACGGTCATAAGCTTCGATTGCGGCGAATGAGCGGGTATCGATCACGTTCACCAAATTCAACGTCGCGTGGTTCCGTGTTGCGATGCCGATGGACTTTTTAAAAGCCCATTCCGCTTCTTTCGATCCATCCACAGCCACCATGATTTGATTATACTTTAATGTCATCTGTACATTCCTCCTTTGTCTATACTGTAACTTTCGAGGGATAGGCAAATTGTTCCTTCTTTAAGATTGAAATTTATTGATTTATTTGTTATTTCCTTTTCATTCACTATTTTGAAATATCTTTCGTTCTTCTTGAAAACGGGATTATGCAAGGTTTTGACATAGCAAAAATTATCTTCTGAAAAGACAAATTAATAGAGCAATATCAAAGAGAATCTGTTAGAATGGATGTGGTTTCAAATACTGATAGTTTGGTTCATTTTATTATTTCAGACACTATATAATGGAGGGTTTCGTAATGCGTATTGGGGTACCTACAGAAGTTAAGAACAATGAAAACCGTGTGGCAATGACACCGGCGGGAGTAGTGAACTTGGCACTTTTCGGCCATGAAGTTTTCATCCAATCCGGTGCAGGGCTTGGGTCGGGTTTTACGGATGCCGATTATGAAGCAGCCGGCGCTGTCATCGTCGCCGATGCTGACCAAGCGTGGGCACAGGACATGGTCATGAAAGTCAAAGAGCCTGTAGCTAGCGAGTACAAGCATTTCCGTGAAGGCCAAGTGCTTTTCACATACTTGCATTTGGCGCCGGAAGTGGACTTGACGAATGCATTGCTCAAGTCGAAAGTGACGGGCGTGGCTTATGAAACAGTTCAACTTCCGAATAACTCCTTGCCGCTCCTTACGCCGATGAGCGAAGTAGCAGGCCGCATGTCAACACAGATCGGTGCGCAGTTCCTTGAGAAAATTCACGGCGGCGGGGGTATCCTGCTCGGCGGCATCCCTGGCGTTTCACGCGGTAAAGTGACGATTGTCGGCGGTGGCGTCGCTGGAACGAACGCTGCGAAAGTGGCGATCGGGATGGGCGCTGATGTAACGATCCTTGACTTGAACCCTGAACGCTTGCGCCAACTGGACGACTTGTTCGGCAAAGATGTGCAAACATTGGTTTCTAATCCGCTTAACATCGCGCAATCGGTTAAAAATTCGGATCTGGTCATCGGAGCGGTATTGATTCCGGGAGCGAAAGCACCGAAATTGATCACTGAAGACATGATCAAATCGATGAAGCCAGGTTCTGTCGTAGTGGATATTGCGATCGATCAAGGCGGCATCTTCGAGACAAGCGACCGCATCACCACTCACGATGCACCGACTTATGTAAAACATGACGTCGTTCATTATGCCGTTGCGAATATGCCAGGTGCAGTTCCGCGCACATCGACAATCGGCTTGACGAATGTAACGGTCCCTTACGCAGTGCAAATCGCCAATAAAGGGTTCAAGCAAGCAGTGCTCGACAACGAAGCATTGAAAAAGGGAGTCAACACGATGGATGGTCATGTTACGTACAAAGCCGTAGCTGACGATCAAGGCCTTGAATACAAATCAGTCGACGAATTGCTGCAATAATAATGCAAAAGAGCTGTCCCAGAAAAATCCTCTAGATGGATTTTCGGGCCAGCTCTTTTTTCATTAGCGGTTGATAATCGTCAATTCTTTCGGGTATTTGGTCAGCACTTCGTAGCCGTCTTCGGTGACGACCAGGTCATCTTCGATGCGCACGCCGACTTGGTCCGTGACATAAATGCCGGGTTCGATCGTAAACACCATGCCCGCCTCAAGCGGCATATCGTTGCCTCCGTGGATCGATGGGAATTCGTGGACGGAAATCCCAAGGCCGTGGCCGAGGCGGTGTGTGAAATAGTCCCCGTAGCCTGCGTCTTCGATGGTCTTGCGGGCAATCCTGTCAAGCTCAGCCGCTGTAACGCCAGGGCGCACCGCATCAAGTGCCGCTTGTTCAGCACGTTTGACGATATCGTATACTTCTTTCGCTTGTTCGCTCGGTTCACCGAAAGCCAGTGTCCGGGTGATGTCTGAGCAATAACCCTCATAAATGACGCCGAGGTCCATTAGCACGAGATCGCCGCGTTCAATTTTGCGTTGACCTGTTTTGCCGTGTGGAGAAGCGGCTTTTGGCCCTGTCAGCACGGTGGTGTCGAACGACATGTGGGTAATGCCGCGTTTTTTCAATGCATTTTCGATTTCGGTCATCAGCTCGATTTCCGTCATGCCTTCTTGCATCACATCAGCAGCGACTTCGATGGCATAATCCGCAAGCGATGCAGCGTGGCGCAAGATGTCGAGTTCGGCTTCGTCCTTGATGACGCGCATGGCATTCATCTGGGCATCGATCGACTGGATTTCTGGCGACTGGAAATAATGGTTGACCGCGTCATAACGCTCGACGTTCATATGGGCTTTCTCGATAGCGATGCGCTCCATCGGCTGATCGCGTTTGGCTGCCGTTTCGTATAACACCTGCATCGCGTCTTGTGTATCGGCGTGTCCCGCAATTTCGCCCTTCCAGCCCGCCGCTTTTGCATCAGGCGCTTCCATTGCTGGACAGATGAGGAACGGTTCTGCCTCAGCAAACACCATGACGGCGAGCAGGCGCTCTTTCGGGTCGCTATTAAAGCCGGTTAAATAGAAAACATTGTGCGGGTCGGTAATGAGCGCCGCATCGAGTTGCTGCTGTTTCAAAAAACTTTGCAAATTGGTCAATTTGTTCATATGTATTCCTCCCCTTCATGTGTAGCATATCAAAAATCAGGGTATAAAACAGCAGAAAGCAAGGAGCCAAAACACTATTGGAGGGATATCATGAAAATCTCATATCACGGTCATTCGGTTGTGAAAATTCAAACCGGTGGCAAAACGGTACTCATCGATCCATTCATTACCGGAAACGAATTGACGGATCTGTCGGCAAGTGAGGAAAAGCCGGACGCAATTCTGTTGACGCATGCGCATAACGACCATGTCGGCGATACTGTGGACATCGCAAAATCAAGTGGTGCAGTCGTTGTGGCGCCGGTCGAACTGGCGAATTACCTGAGCGGGCAAGGCTTGGATGCAGTCGGCATGAACCTTGGCGGCGCCAAAGAGTTCGAGTTCGGTAAAGTGAAATTCACGAAAGCGTTCCATAGCTCCTCCTATACGGCAGAAGACGGTGAAGTCATCTACGGCGGCATGCCAGCTGGAATTCTCTTTGAAGCGGAAGGAAAGACGGTGTATCATGCTGGGGATACCGAAGTGTTCGGCGACATGGAAATCATCGGCAAGCGCCACTCGATCGACTTGGCGTTCGTCCCGATTGGCGATTTCTTCACGATGGGCCCCGAAGATGCAGCTTACGCAGTAGAACTCATTAATCCGAAGACGGCGGTGCCAATCCACTACAACACCTTCCCGCCGATCAAGCAGGACCCGGAACAATTCAAGCAGGCGGTCAAGCAGGCGGAAGTCAAGATCATGGAGCCTGGAGACAGCATCGATTTATAAATTCCTTTAACAGAAAACAGGCAAGGGAGGACAACGATCCCCCTTGCCTGTTTTTTGATTGCCTCGAGCCAAGCCTAGCTTTTAAAGGCTGCCGCCGGATTGTCGACTTCCATTCGGATTATGATAAACTAAGGGATAGAGGATAGCAGAAAGATTGGTGAAACAATGGCAACGAAACACGAACAGATTTTGGACTATATCGAGACTTTGGCTGTGGGAGAGAAAATCTCCGTTCGCCGGATTGCCAAGGAGCTTCAAGTATCAGAAGGCACCGCTTACCGGGCCATTAAAGAAGCGGAAAACAAGCGGCTGGTCTCGACGATCGAACGGGTCGGGACCATCCGCATCGAGCGCAAGAAAAAAGAGAATATCGAACGGCTGACGTATGCGGAAATCGTCAAAGTCGTCGACGGCCAAGTGCTCGGCGGGCGGGCTGGGCTCCATAAATCACTGAACAAATTCGTCATCGGGGCAATGCAACTCGAAGACATGATGCGTTATACGGAAGCAGGCAATTTACTCATTGTCGGAAACCGCTACAAAGCCCATGAATATGCCCTTCAAGCAGGGGCGGCGGTACTCGTGACTGGGGGATTTGATGCCTCTGAGCAAGTGAAGAAACTTGCTGATGAACTGGAATTGCCTGTCATTTCCACCAGCTACGATACCTTTACGGTAGCAACGATGATCAACCGGGCGATTTACGACCAATTGATCAAAAAAGAGATCCTGCTCATTGAAGACATTTTGATCCCGCTTGAAAATACGCATTTTCTGCACGTCAAAGATCCAATCCGCCGCTATAACGAACTGAACAATGAAACGACGCATGGCGGATTTCCAGTCGTCGACAGCAACGGCAGGCTGGTCGGGATCGTCACTTCGCGGGATGTCATCGGTGCAGCGGATACGGAAACGATCGATAAAGTGATGACTAAAGACCCCATCACCGTGTCGCTCCAGACGAGCGTCGCAGCAGCAGGGCACCGGATGATCTGGGAAGGTATCGACTTGCTGCCGATCACCGACGACCATCATAATTTGATGGGCATCATCAGCCGGCAGGATGTGTTGAAAGCGATCCAAACAGCACAACGCCAGCCACAACAAGGGGAAACCATCGACGACATCATCAAAAGCCAATTGAACCTGGTGCAGGGAGACGAGCTCAGCCTGGAATTCCGCGTCACTCCCCAAATGACCAATGCGTATGGCTCGCTGTCATACGGAGCTTACACGATGGTGCTGACAGAAGCAGCGGCAACGGCACTCAAGACAAAAAACCGCAAAGACAGCGTGCTGGAAAACATTACCGTCTATTTTCTGAAACCGGTGCAGTTGGACGCGGCATTGCTTATTCGGCCGACAATCCTGGATATTAGCCGCAAATCAGCGAAAGTCGATGTCGAAGTGTTGTACGAACAGCAAGTGATCGGCAAAGCGATGCTGACCTTCCAATTGCTCGACCGTTAATGAGCGCTGTCTTGACAAGGTAGAGGTCTTTGGCGTGCAATAATCAAAAAAACAACCTCTCCGCAAGGGAGGGGCTGTTTCATGGGTTCAGGCGGGTTTCTTCATCGAGAAATGCTTGGTAATGACGGTTCGCCTTGAAATTATGGACAATCAGCGCCAAGCCAAGAACGATAAAGATGCCGGCAATGATATAAGTAACGACAGTTTGAAAAATGAACAGCTGGTTGATGCCGAAAAAGGTGATAAAGCTGCCAAGTGCAATCTGCGCACGGCTGGCATACCAGTTTTTGCGCACCGGCAGTCGTGTACGAATCTGTTTCGTTTTATAGTATAAATAGAATACGGCAGAAATGATAATCAAAAATACGAATATGAGCATGGGGAACCTCCTGTTATGCAAATCTATTTCCATTGTAATGGGGATGATCAGAAAATGCGAATGGATTTCCCTGTCCACTGGAGGATTGAAGCAATGTATAGTCAAATCATCGACACAATTAAACAATTCGATACGATCATCATCCACCGCCATGTGCGTCCGGACCCGGATGCATACGGATCCCAAATCGGCCTGAAATACATATTGAGCCACAACTACCCAAACAAGCGCGTGCTTGCGGCAGGAGAGCACGATTACACGATGGATTTTCTCGATCTTCCCGATGTGGTCGAAGATGCTGATTTCGAAGGCGCATTGGTCATTGTCACGGATACCGCAAATACCGACCGAATCGACGATCAGCGCTATCATAGCGGGACGAAATTGGTGAAAATCGACCATCATCCGAACGATGACGATTATGGGGATATTTGCCAAGTTGATACGAAAGCCAGTTCATCTTCTGAAATGATTTTTGAACTGTTTACCTATGGGCAAGCGGATGAAGGTTGGACCATGCCTGATGCCGGTGCCAGACTGCTCTATGCAGGAATCATAGGAGATACGGGGCGCTTTCTATTCCCGAGCACAACACAAAAAACTTTCGACGTGGCAGGCGAACTGATCAAATATGATTTTGACCGCAACGAGCTCCATAACGGCATGTACGAGATGGATCGCAAATTGCTTCATTTACAAGGATATATGTACCAAAATTTCCAAATGGATGAAAACGGCGCAGCTTTTGTGAAAATCACACAGGACATTTTGGCGAAATTCGATGTGACCCCGACAGATACGTCTTTGCTGGTCGGTTCACTAGGCAATGTCAAAGGCATCAAAGCTTGGGTCATTTTAATAGAAGAAGATACTGAAATACGTGTCCGCCTGCGTTCAAAAGGGCCGGTCATCAATACGCTCGCAAAAGAATTCGGGGGCGGCGGACATCCGATGGCATCTGGCGCAGTCGCTTACCGGGTCATCCTTCGCCTGGAGGAAATTTGCGCGAAGGCATAAGGAAAGAAGGTGTTAGAATGGTCTACCCGCATATCGTAACGGCGGCTGATCCGCTGCAAAGCACGATTCGCCTCGAAGAACTGTTTACAGTTCTCGCCGAACAAGGCGCTGATGCAGCAGCTTTAGTCAATTCCAAATTATACGGGGTCCTGCCATTTTGGGACGCCTGCAAAAAGGCCGGCATCCACGGGGTGCTCGGCCTTTCCGTGCCCGTCGACTTTGACGGCACCGCGCTTCCTGTGGTGCTATATGCGCAGAACAACACCGGCTACCAGATGTTATTGAAACTGACGAGTGCCTTATCGACTCGTGATGTGGAAGCCATCCCTCAAAAATGGCTGGCAGCTTATCAGGAAGGCCTGGTATGCGTGATTCCTGACAATGCGGCGTGGGTGCTGACAGACCGCAGCGAAGCGCTCGGCACGCTGTCAGGGTTATTCGGCGAGCGCTTATTCGCCAGCATCGAGCGGCCTGGCGGAACCGTACAGGAGACTGAAGAAGCATTTATCGAATTCTGCTCGACATTCAACCTCAAATTCATGGCGAGCCATGAATGCCGTTACGTGAAGCAAGAAGATGCGTTTGCCTATGAAGTGGCGAAGTCAATCGGGGGCGGCTTCAAGTTAAGCGACCCTGAACGCCCGAAGCCTGAACATTCAGCGGCATTCGTGCCGACGCAAGCACAATTATCGGAGTGGTTTTCAGATCAACCTGAATGGCTGGAACAAAGCCGTGCGCTGCTGATGAATTGCCGTGTCACCATCCCATTGAACCGCCAATTGCTGCCGAAATATCCTGTGAAGGAAGGTAGCGACAAAAACGAGCTCATCCGTACGCTTTGTTTGAAGGGGCTGGAGGAACGCGTCGGCAAATTGGTACAAAGCTATTCGGACAGGCTCGATTACGAACTTGGCGTCATTTCGGCTATGGGCTATATCGATTATTTCCTCATCGTTTCCGATTTCATGGCTTATGCAAGAAACAGGGGCATCCTGACCGGCCCGGGCCGTGGATCCTCTGCCGGTTCGCTCGTGGCCTTCGCGCTGCGCATTACGGATGTCGACCCACTCGCCCATGGATTGTTATTCGAGCGCTTCCTGAATCCGGAGCGCGTCACTTTGCCGGATATCGATATTGACTTCGCAGACCACCGACGCCACGAAGTCGTTGAATACGTCGCGAAAAAATACGGCGCCTTGCAGACTGCACAAATCATCACATTCGGCACTTTATCCACAAAAGCGGTCGCGAGAGACACGGCGAGGGTATTCGGTTTTGAAGCCGAAGAGCTCGACAAGATCTCCAAACTCATCCCGAGCCGGCCGGGCATCACTTTGCGCGAAGCGCTTCGCGAATCTAAAGCGCTGGAGGATTGGATCATCGGCAATGAAGCCCGTGAACGTTGGTTCAAGACGGCGCTGAAGCTGGAAGGCCTGCCACGGAATTCTTCGATTCACGCAGCTGGCGTCATTTTGAGTCCAGGCCCGTTAGTGGAGTATGTCCCGATTGAAAAAGGCAATGACGATATTTTCATTACCCAATGGCCGATGCAGGAACTTGAAGCGATCGGCTTATTGAAAATGGACTTTCTCGGATTGCGCAATTTGACGATTCTGGAAAACATGGCACATATGCTGAAACGCGACCGGCATGTGACGATTGATTACCGAAGTTTGACGCTCGACGATAAAGAAACTTACCGTTTATTAGCGAAGGGCGATACAGCTGGGATTTTCCAGCTGGAGTCGCCAGGCATGCGGCGCGCGTTAATGCTCATCAAACCGAGCGCATTCGGCGATATTGTCGCGGTCAATGCCTTGTACCGCCCAGGCCCGATGGAATTCATCCCACTTTACGCACGCCGCAAGCACGGCGAAGAAGCGGTGTCCTATATCCATCCAGTGCTGGAGCCGATTTTATCGGAAACCTACGGCGTCATCGTCTACCAGGAGCAGATCATGAAAATCGCTGCCGAGATGGCGGGCTTCAGCTTAGGTGAAGCCGATCTATTGCGCCGTGCCGTCAGTAAAAAAAATCGCCAGATCCTTGATGAAGAGCGAGAGCATTTCGTCGGCGGCGCCACCGCAAAAGGCTATACCGCAAAAGAAGCGGGAGACGTCTATGACTTGATCGTGCGTTTTGCCGATTACGGGTTCCCGAAAAGCCACGCAGTCGCCTACAGTATGATTTCCTATCAACTGGCTTATATGAAAGCCCATTGTCCCGTGCAGTTCTATGCCGCTTTGTTATCGAATAGCCAAGGGAATAATGAAAAAACGGCACAGTTCATGCGCGAAATGAAAGAACGCGGAATCCAGCTCGCCGCGCCATGCATCGCGAAGAGCCGCTACGGCTTTTCATCGGAAGAACAACAGGTGCGCACGGGGCTAAGCGCTGTGAAAGGCGTCCCCGGTACGGCCGTTAAAGCCATTCTCGCGGCGAGAAAGGACGGCGTTTTCCAAAGCTTGTTCAATATCGCCGAACGGATATCGGCGGTTCATTTCACCCGCAAAGCTTTCGAGCCGCTTATCAAAGCGGGGGCATTGGACGTGCTCGGAAAAGACCGTGCCGTGCTACTCGCGTCGCTTGATAGTGCGATCAAGCACGCGGAACTGGTCAAGCCGACTGAAGACCCGGGCTTGTTCGATGACATGGGATCTAGCTTCATGAAACCGAAATACACCAAAGCTGAACCGATGCCGGACGGGCTCAAGCTCGACTTTGAAAAAGAAGCACTCGGCTTTTATTTGAGCACGCATCCTGTCGAACGGGAAAAAGAGCAGCGCAACAAAGCTTACACTGCGCTCAATGACCTGCCGAAGAAAAAAGACCGCGAGCGTGTGGAAGTGCTCGGGTTGGTAGAAGACGTACGGCGCATCCGCACGAAAAAAGGCGATGCGATGGCGTTTGTCACCTTGCAGGATGAAACCGGCGTGGCATCGGTTACGCTGTTCCCTAAAGAGTATGCGCAATACAATGAAGTGCTTGATAAAGATGCCTTGCTCGAAATCCAAGGAACCGCTGAAACCCGCCAAGGCAAGACGACAATCATCTGCAAAACCATTTTGTAAAGCAGCGCAATAAGCTAGTTTCATATAAGAGAATCGACAAGGAACTGCATTTCTTAAAAAGAAATGCAGTTTTTTCTTTACGGCAGCCGAAATTTTTTGTAAGGTATAGAAAGATTAGTGGTCAGACCACTTTCAAAAAAATGGAAACAAAAGGAGTTTTCATGAATCAGCCTAAACGCTATTTAAATATTGTAAGTGAAATGCGGGACATGATTCGGGAACAGAATATTCGACCGGGCGACCGGATCCCTTCCGAAAGAGAGTTAGCTGAAAAGTTGGCGGTCGGCCGTTCGACGATTCGCGAGGCCCTCCGCAGCCTGGAGTTGCTGGGGCTCATCGAAACCCGTCGAGGGGAAGGGACATTTTTAGCCGATCCAAGAAAACACCGGCTCGTAGAATTGCTGGCGACCTTCATATTGCAGGACACAAAAACCTTGGAAGATGTGCGGGAAACAATGTGCATACACGAAACCGCGGCAATCCAGGCCATCTGCGCAAGCGATGCCTCCAAACTTCCAGTATGGGAAAGTTTACGCGAGCGGCTGGATGGGCATGAATTCATAAGGGAAGACTTTGTCCGCGAATTGATGGTGCTGTCCGGCAACCGCCTTTCGCTAAAAATTTGGTTCTTATTAAAGCAATACGGGGGCAACCCTTATGACGGCGAAGTCATGCCGGAAGAGAGACCCTTGCTGAAAAACATCCTACATGCAATCGAGCAGCAGGATGCCGAAACGGCCATCCGGGATTTTAAAGCCTGGAGCAGCGTCTTAATCAAAGGAGAGAATGCACAATGGCAATGATACGCGATATATTCAAGCGAAAACGAGATGAAAAAGAAGCGACCATCCCTTCTAAAGCGGCAAAAGACGTGCCGGAAGGCTTGATGACGAAATGCCCGAATTGCAAGCACATCACCTTGACGAAGGAATTGGAGAATTTGGGCAAAGTATGCCCGAAATGCGACCATCATTTCAAGATGACGGCCCGCGAACGAATCGTCCACTTATTAGATGATTCAAGCTTCGATTCGGTAGACGATCATTTGAAATCCGAAAACCCGTTGAATTTCCCGGGATACAGCGAAAAAGTCCAAGCTGATAGCGAAAAAACCGGTTTGAATGAAGCGGTTCTCACAGGGACCGGTTCGCTCAAAGGCCAGCAAGTGGTCGTGGCCGTAATGGATTCGCATTTCCGCATGGGCTCGATGGGCTCAGTAGTCGGCGAGAAAATCACGCGTGCTGTCGAGTTGGCCACTAAATTGAAAGTGCCATTTTTGATCTTTACAGCAAGCGGTGGAGCGCGCATGCAAGAAGGCGTGTTGTCGCTCATGCAGATGGCGAAAACAAGTGTCGCGTTAAAACGCCATTCGAATGAAGGGTTGTTGTTCGTATCGATCTTGACACATCCGACGACTGGCGGCGTATCTGCCAGCTTTGCTTCTGTTGGTGACATCAACCTGGCGGAACCAAAAGCTTTAATCGGCTTTGCGGGGCGCCGCGTCATCGAACAGACCGTGCGCGAGAAGTTGCCGGAAGACTTCCAGACGGCAGAATTTTTACTTGACCATGGCCAGCTCGATGCGGTCGTGCATCGCTCTAAAATGCGCGAGACGCTGTCGACTATTGTGCAATTGCACGTGAAAGGAGCTGGATCCGATGCCTAAAAAGAAAATGAAAACGATGGCGTTTGAAGAACCTTTGATTGAATTGAGAAAAAAGATTTCCGAGTTGAAGGAATACACCAAAACGGCGGATGTCGATCTCAGTTCCGAAATCACTTCTTTGGAAGAGCGTTTTGCCAAACTCGAGGAAGAAATCTATGAGAACATGAAACCGTGGGACCGGGTTCAAGTGGCGCGCCATCCGGAACGCCCGACGACTTTGGATTATTTGCCGCTCGTCTTCAAGGACTTTATCGAACTGCATGGGGACCGTGTTTACGGGGATGATGAGGCGATCATCGGCGGCATCGGGAGTTTTGAAGGGCAACCGGTGACGATCATCGGCCATCAGCGCGGCAAGGACACAAAAGAAAACGTCCGCCGCAATTTCGGCATGCCGCATCCTGAAGGTTACCGGAAAGCGTTGCGTTTGATGAAACAGGCGGAAAAATTCGGCCGCCCGGTCATTTGCCTAATCGATACAAAAGGCGCTTATCCGGGAAGAGCTGCAGAAGAACGCGGGCAAAGCGAAGCGATTGCCCGTAACCTCGTGGAGATGGCCGGTCTTGAAGTACCGGTGCTGTCGATCGTCATTGGCGAAGGCGGAAGCGGCGGAGCGCTCGCGCTTGGCGTCGGCAATCAGATCCTGATGCTCGAAAATTCGACATTCTCGGTCATTTCTCCTGAAGGAGCGGCATCGATTCTATGGAAAGATGCGGCACTTGCGAAAACTGCAGCTGAAGCCATGAAAATCACTGCGCCTGACCTTTTGGAGATGGGCATCATCGAGCATATGATTCCCGAAGTACGCGGCGGCGCTCATCACGACACCGCCCGCCAGGCACAATTGATCAGCGGCGCCATCCGTTATTCATTGAAGGAATTGGAAGATTTGAGCGCAGAGCAATTGATTTCGCAGCGCTATGAGAAATTCAGGGCAATCGGTGTTTTCACGGAATAAAAATCAGGCCGCGTAAAGCGGTCTTTTTGTTTTTCGGAATTCAATAAAAAACGCATGCTAAACAGGAGTTATGGACTGACAGCACAGGCCCTGCGTGGTAAGGTGAATAAAGTAAAAAGGAAGTGCAGGAGGCGGTGGCGATTCGCCGGGGATGAATGCAGCAGTACGCGCAGTCGTCCGGAAAGGCATTTACCATGGCATCGAAGTGGCTGGCGTCTATTATGGCTACCAAGGCTTGATTGAAGGCAATATTAAAGACTTGCAAGCAGGAGATGTCGGCGATATCATCCAGCGTGGTGGCACGAAGCTTTATTCTGCTCGTTGTGACGAATTCCGGACAGATGAAGGGCAATGGAAAGCAATTGAACAGATGAAGAAAAATGGCCTTGAAGGTTTAGTGGTCATCGGCGGAGACGGTTCATACCGCGGGGCGATGGCGTTAACGAAAAAAGGTTTTCCAAGTATCGGGGTTCCGGGAACGATCGATAATGATATCCCCGGGACGGATTATACAATCGGTTTTGACACGGCATTGAATACCGTCATCGAAGCGATCGATAAGATTCGCGACACGGCGACAAGCCATGAGCGGACATTCATCATTGAAGTGATGGGTAGAGACGCAGGCGATCTTGCTTTATGGGCTGGGCTTGCCGGCGGTGCCGAAACCATCCTCATTCCTGAAGACCCGTTTGACATCGACGATATGCTTGAACGGCTCGAAAGCGGACGCAAGCGCGGCAAGAAACACAGCATCATCATCGTCGCAGAAGGCGTTATGAGCGGCGGGGAGCTGGCTGAGCTGATTTCGGGCAAGACGAATGTAGAAACGCGCGTTTCGGTTCTTGGCCATATTCAGCGCGGTGGTACGCCTACTGCCCGCGACCGTGTGCTCGGCAGCCTATTCGGCGCACGTGCAGTAGAAGTGCTGCTCGAAGGAAAAGGCGGCCTGGCGATTGGCATGAAAAATCATCAGGTGGTAGACTATGATATGACAACGGCGTTCGAAAAAGAGCACGATGCCGATATGAGTTTGTACAAGCTTTCTAAAGAACTATCAATTTAAACAGTTAATTGGAGTGAGTCTATTGAGAAAAACGAAAATCGTCTGCACAATCGGGCCGGCAAGTGAATCACCGGAAGTATTAGAACAATTGATGAAAGCGGGCATGAACGTTGCCCGCCTGAACTTCTCGCACGGCGACCACGAGGAGCATGCTTTGCGCATCAAGCGCATCCGCGAAGCTTCAGAGAAGACCGGCATTACAGTAGGGATTCTTTTGGATACAAAAGGCCCGGAAATCAGAACCCATAAAATGGAAAACGATTCCATCGAACTTGAAACAAACCAGGAAATCACGATTTCCATGACAGAAGTGCTAGGCACGAAAGAAATGTTTTCGATCACTTATGAAAAATTGATTGAAGATGTCCATGAAGGCTCGATGATTTTACTAGATGATGGTTTGATCGAATTGCGCGTTACAGGCATCGATAAAGAACGCGGCCAGATTCATACGATCGTTGAAAATGCCGGTACATTGAAAACGAAAAAAGGCGTTAACGTTCCAGGCGTATCCGTACAATTGCCAGGAATCACTGAAAAAGACGCGGCCGATCTTCTATTCGGCATTGAACAGGATGTCGACTTTGTCGCTGCATCATTTGTCCGCAGACGTTCGGATGTTATGGAAATTCGTAGCTTGCTGGAGAAAAATGGCGGATCGCATATCCAGATCATTCCGAAGATTGAAAACCAGGAAGGCGTCGATAACTTGGATGAAATCATCATGGTTTCAGACGGCCTGATGGTTGCACGTGGAGATCTTGGTGTAGAAATTCCTGCAGAAGAAGTGCCGATTGTTCAAAAATCGATGATAAACAAATGCAATAGTGCAGGGAAGCCGGTTATCACGGCGACTCAAATGCTGGATTCCATGCAGCGCAACCCGCGACCGACTCGCGCAGAAGCGAGCGATGTCGCGAATGCTATCTTTGATGGCACGGACGCCATCATGCTATCAGGCGAAACGGCAGCAGGGCTTTATCCGGTAGAATCAGTCGAAACGATGCACCGCATTGCAGAGACAACGGAAGCTGCACTTGACCATAAACAAATCGTTTCCAACCGCCGCAAAGAAAAAGAATCGAATATGACCGAAGCGATCGGCCAAGCAGTTGCATACACAGCGCTTAACTTGCGCGTGCAGGCAATTTTGGCGCCGACCGAGAGCGGCCATACGGCTAAAATGATTTCCAAATACCGTCCAGGTTCGCCGGTCATTGCAGTGACATCAACTGCACGGACTGCGCGCAAACTGACTTTGATCTGGGGCGTCCAGCCGATTGTCGGAACACGCGTTGAATCGACAGATGAAATGCTCGATGTCGCAGTAGTAGAAGCGCTTAAGCACGGCTTGATCAAGCACGGCGACCTGGTTATCATCACAGCGGGCGTGCCAGTTGGTGAAGCAGGAACAACTAACTTAATGAAACTGCGCGTCATCGGCGACATCTTGGCGAAAGGGCAAGGCATCGGCAAGAGCGTTGGCTTCGGCGAAGCAGTTGTTGTGCGCAATGCTGAAGAAGCATTGGCAATGGACACCGAAGGCAAAATCATCGTCACTTACGGTACTGACCGCGACATGATGGACGCCATCAATAATTGTGCAGGAATCGTGACAGAAGAAGGCGGTTTGACAAGCCATGCTGCAGTAGTGGGGTTAAGCCTTGGAATTCCTGTGATCGTCGGTGTCAAAGATGCAGTGACGAAAGTGGAATCAGGCCAAGACATCACGATTGATGCAGATGCAGGCGTTATTTATCACGGGCATGCAAGCGTATAAGTAAAGAAAGTTTGGAGGTCGATTGACTATGATGAAGTGGATCTTTCTGGCATTGGTGATCGTACCGACTCTTGAGCTTGCGATTTTGATCTGGGCAGGCGGGCAGATTGGATTCTTCTGGACACTCGCCTTGATTGTGACGACTGGATTGCTAGGGGCTATCTTGGCAAAACGCCAAGGGCTGAAAGCAATCCGTGATATCCAATCGAGCATGAACCAGATGCAGCCGCCGGGCGACCGCCTGATTGGCGCAGCCTTTATCCTAGTCGGCGGCACATTGCTGCTGACGCCTGGATTTATTTCAGATGCGGTCGGGTTCAGCTTATTATTCACCCCGACGCAAAAGCTTTACAAGCCTCTCGTCTATCGGATGCTTCAGAAGAAGATGAAAAATACCCGGATTATCGTAGGATAATTCCGGGTTCATTCATTATCAGGCAATCGTTTTTAAATTTTACCAAGCGTTTTCATTCACAAATTGTACAAAGTTGATTATAATGACTAGGTAAGTCCATTTACGGAAAAAGTGCATGAAAGCAGATGGCTCATTATTCTGTCTTTTTTTTTGGAATGATGAAGTAGAATGTAGAAGGAGAGATTTACATGACATCATCAAAAGGTTTAGAAGGTGTAGTTGCAACTCAATCGGCGATCAGCTCGATCATCGATGACACACTTACATACGTCGGCT
>NZ_JAPEHT010000074.1 GCF_028823615.1 Planococcus sp. A6 | reverse complement strand
CTTTTTTCCCGTGGAGGAAATAATACGGCACGATCAACACGAAGACGGCGATTCCGAGCAATCCGTAAAGCGCGCTGTAGCCAGTGAACGGGATGATAAAGCCGAGAATATACGGCCCCATGCCGAGCCCGCCATCCATCGCGACAAAAAAAGTCGATGTCGCAAGCCCCATGCGGTGGGGAGGGGTCAGCTTGATGGCGACTGCTTGCGTCGTCGATTGCATATTCCCGAACCCGAGCCCGATCAAAGCACCCGCAAACAACAGCCCCATGCTCGAATCAGCGACACTCAGCAGCAACAAGCCGCCTGCAAGCGATACAAGCGCAGGATACATAATGTAATTGGCGCCATACAAATCCATGATGCGTCCCGTGAATGGGCGTGTCAGCAAGATCACAACTGCATACACCAGGAAGAAGAAACTCGCTGCTTCCACTAGCCCTTTGTCATTGGCGTAAAAATTGATGAACGACAAAACGCTCGAATAACTGAGCGCGATCAAAAACATGACGATGGCAATCGGTACAGCATTCGCTTCTAAATAATTGGAAAGCTGGAAGCCAGATTTCGCTTCTCCCGCAGGTGGTTTCTCCAGTGGCGGGACTTTTACAAAAGTGCTGAGGGCCAGTGCAGACACAGCAATCGCGACGCAGGCAGCAAAAATTACGTTATAGCCGGTCCATTGGCTCATCAGCAAACCGATAAACGGCCCGAAAGCTGCACCTAGCGTAGCGCTCATGCTGAAGTAGCCGATGCCTTCGCCTTTACGCGTGTGCGGAATGACTTGCGCCGCAATCGTTCCAGCGGCGGTGCTCGCAATGCCAAGCGTCACCCCGTGCAAAAAGCGGTTGAGCATCAAGAAAGGCAAGCCGAGCGGCAAGAAATACAGTGCCGTCATACCGACAAATAAGGCGGAACCGAGCACCAACGCCCTTTTGCGCCCGATCATATCGAGTGTCCGGCCGATGACCAAGCGTCCCGCCAGCGCTCCTAGGATGAAAATCCCGGTGACAAGACCGGCTTCACTGGTCGAAGCGCCGTATTCTTCGACGGCATATAAAGCGATCGTGACGATCAATAAATAAAAAACGAGCAGTAGCAGGAAATGGACGACAGAAACGCCGATAAAGTCCCGCGTCCATAATTTAGGTTTGTTGTTACTCAACTGAAAGACTCCTTCGAAAGCACAGTAGCAGCGCTATATGTAATGTATCTTGGCCTTTTGCCATTATTAACCGTAGCAGACCCCGGGCGTGCCGTCCAATATACGGCACTTGAAAAAGCGCCGCCTCGAGAGGCAGCGCTTTTAGATCCTTACGGTTATGGGTGAAGCGAGCAGGCATTTCGGCTTGTTCATTCCGAGGCAATATCCCTGTAAAACGTCGTCTGGCTTTTGCCGTTTTCCTTGGACACATAAAGCGCCGCATCTGCATAGGATAATAAAGTATAGAGATTCTCGGCGTTGTCCGGATAAATGGCAATCCCAATGCTGCACCCGAGCTGGACACGGCCGGCCTCTACGGTGATTGGCTTGCTCAGCCGATCGATCAAGCGCTGTGCCAATTGCCTTGTCGGCAACTCGCCCATTCCCTCGCAAGGGAATAATAAGACAAATTCATCCCCGCCAATCCTCGAAATGAACGCATCTTCAGGCAGTTCCGCCATCAGCCGTTCAGCCACTTTCTGAAGCACATGGTCGCCCGCTAAATGTCCTAAGGTATCGTTAGCTTTTTTGAAGCCGTCCAAATCCAAATAGAAAAAGGCCAATTGTTCCCCGTCAGTGCGCGCTCGTTTCATCATTCGATCAGCGGCTTCTTCAAGCGCGATGCGGTTCGGCAAGCCGGTCAATGGATCACGCTGTGCCAAATCCTGCATGCGCACCAAATCGGATTCCGTCGCGCCAAGTGTCCTGACCAGGCTTTCAAGCGAGTGTGAAAGATCTTCGATTTCACGGACTCCGGTATTTTTAGGCAAAGCCAATTGTTCTCCTTTACGGAAAGCTTTCGCTTTTTTAGAGATTTCATTCAGTGGGCGGCTGATGCGCCCGGCTACGAGCCAGCCGGCTAATGCAAAAAGAACGGCGCTTGCCAATCCGCTCAACATGATGATACGGCTCAAATCACGGGCGTCGGCAAACGCTGCTTCTTCCGGTTGCCGAACAAGTACGATCCATTCCAATCCCGGATAATCCCAATTGGTGCGGCTGCTTGTGAATCCGGTTAAATACGAATTGCCATCCGGCCATTGTTCCAGTACCCAACCGGCCTGTGTTCCTTGTGATAGGGCATAGGAATCGATCGGAAGGTGCTTGCCCAGAAATTGCTCGGGGCCAAGAATGACGCGGTTGTCCCCTGGGCTTAAAACAAAAACTTCCAATTCACTTTCGCTGCGATTGAGCGGGCGCAACACGAATTGCATCACTTCTTCTGCCCACTCCCAGCTCAAATGGGCGGCGACTACGCCGCCGAACGACCCATCCGAGTAAAAGACCGGGACGCTGATATCGACGAACTCGAGCTCATGGCCGCCGGGATTCGGCAAAAGGTCTGCCAAGAGCAGCGCTTCGTGGACATCTCCGACAAAATCGGTTTTCCGCGCTTCTGAGTAAACCGGCCGCTCTGACAAATCCATTCCTTCTAGCAGTTCATCGGTGGAAGCAGTTACGAAACCGGCCGAATCGGTAATGCCGATCCAAGAAAAAGCTGGGATTTGATCTTGTAGCATTTCGATTTTAGCACGCTTTTCTTCAGTGGAGGTATTGAGTCCAAGTTCTTCAATTTTCCCGAATGTCTTGATTTCACTATAGCGGCCCCACATATATTGATCCAAGCGGTCCTTCATCTGAAACGCTACACTCGATAAGGCATTGCCACGCTGTTCTTCAATCCGATTGGTGCTGACTTCGGCGACAAGCATGCTGAGTACAGCGGCAAAAAGTAAGATAAAGACCGCAAATATGAGTCCCCAGTAATTTCTAAGCGATAATGATTTCATATGGATTCCTTCCAAAATAGGCAATTTTAATGAATACATTTAGTATATCAAAAGTCCTGCATAAAAGGGGAAAGAAGGCAAAAAGAAACAGGCAGCTTTTGCCGCCTGTTTCTTTTATTTAGCTGCTTCAATGACTGAAGCAATTTTCGTGATGATGAGTTGGCTCCCGAGCATCGGCGATTCTGTATGGGCTTGCTTGAACACATCGCTAGATTTCCATGCTTCGTAATTTTCGAGTGTTTCCCAATACATATTGACGTTCAGTTCATCGTATTCTTCCAGGTCCTGCGTGACGGTCACTTCGACTTTATGGAAGCCTTCCATTTCCTGCAATGCGCCTGGGCGGGTGAAGTTGGGTGCCATTTTTTCAGCAAATCCCGGTTTCATTTTGATGCGGTTGGTTACGATATACATAACTGCATGTCTCCTTTTTCAGTGGGATACGAGATACTCCCACTGTATCACAGAGCGCCATGCTTTGTCCGCAGCGAGTCGTGTTAAATCTTGGCCGTGCCGCGTCTTTTCTCGCTTTGGTCGATCAATTTCGATCCCGCTAAATCACCTGTCACGTTGAGCATCGTGGCGCCCATGCCGACAAGTGCATCAATCGCTGTAAGAAGAGCGACCGCTTCCATTGGCAATCCGAGCTGGACGAAGACCGTGGCGATCATCACGATCCCAGCGCCTGGAATGCCAGCAGTGCCAACAGTGGCAAGTGTCCCGATCAAGACGACTAGGAACATTTCAGACAAGCTGAGAGGGTCGCCGATAATATTGGCGGCAAATATGGCCGAAACGGCTATGCGGATAGCCGCGCCATCCATATTGATTGTCGCGCCGAGCGGCAGGCTGAAACCATACAAGCTTTTCGGGATGCCGAGCCCGCGCGCCGCATCGAGCGTCAATGGCAAAGTGCCGGAGCTGCTTTGCGTGACGAAAGCCGTCAACATCGGTGTCCGCGCATGCTTGAAGAAATGCAGCGGATTGACTTTGAACAATAGCATCGCGATCGTATAGAGTGCAATCTGTACCGCGATGGCGATATAAAGAACAGCAACCATGCCACCGAGTGATACGAGCGTCTCCACTCCTTGCGAGCCAACGGTTTCCGCCATGATAGCGAAAATGCCGATTGGCACGTATTGAAGAATCGCTTTCAAGACGAGCAGAGTCGCTTCGTTCAACGCGTTGATCGTTTTCATCAAGTGGTTGCCGAGTTCGCCGAATTCCGCAGAGCTTCTCATATAAGAGATTGCGATACCGAACGCGAATGCCGTGAAAATGATTCCGAGCAAGTTCATTTCACTGAATGCCGCGATGATATTGGACGGCACAATGTTCAGCAGTACACTCGTAAAGCCGGGGTTGTCCGGAACATCAAAGGTTTCCGAGCCGTCGAGCTGCATGCCCGAGCCTGGCTGGAAAATGCTTGCGACCGTTAAGCCGACAACGATGGCGAATGCCGAACTTAAAGTGTAAAACAGAAAGACTTTTCCGCCCATTCGGCCAAGGTCCCCGATTTTCGATTGGTTGATCCCGACAATCAATGTGAAGAAGATGAGCGGCACAATGAGGAAGGTCAAGAGCCGCAAGAGCAGATCTCCAAGCGGGGCCAAGACGGCCGCATCTGGCCCGAAGATCAAGCCGACGATGACGCCGAGGATGAGCGCCACAGTGATTTTTAAGATGAGCGATACATTTGCATAGGATTTCCAAAGAGCTTTCATAAGCGCCTCCTTTAATTTTAATTTATTTTTTAAAAACCATATAAACTTAGTCGGATTTGACTTAATTACGATAGCCTATGCCCTTTGTTTTGTCAAAGAAGCGAACTCGGCAGGAGAACGGAGCGCAAAAGGCGAAAAAAAGATGAACGAATTACCGGTTATCAGAAAACTTTAAAATATTCTATAATTTCCCAAAAGCTCGTGATACGATAAGACTAGTAGCATAAACGTATTTCGGTAATGAGCGGAAAGTTGAGGCGATAACATGGGTGGAGTCGGTGAAACAGACGGAATGGGTTATTACGAAGCGCAATACGACTGGGTATGGCCGCTGATCGGCTTTATTGCGGTCACGGTCCTGGCAATCATGGGTGTGAACTGGATCTTACGCAAGATTTTAAGGGTCGAACGCAAGAAACTTTTTTCCAGTTCGTCGAATTTCGTCAATGATCGCCATGAAAAAGTGGATGCTTATTTCCGGTGGAGCGGGGCAGCGATTTCCATCGGGGCACTTTTCGTCTTCCAAGAAACCCGCTCGTTTCTTCCTTTAGTTGCGCTGCTTGCCATCAACGGGGTGCAAGGGGCGTACACAGTTTATATGGAAAGAATCCATTCTGATAATCCGAACGACTATAAATACAGCTTTCTGCAATTCGTGACCGGCACAGTCATTGTCGTTACGTGTATGTTGGCTTTTTTACCGGATTTCGCCGAATTCATATTGGGTGATATCCGCCTACTGGTCGATCTCGTGAACTAAATGAGGGGAGTATGGTGTAGTGCTGCCTGTTGAATGGATAATTCATTTATGTGTACATACGAATTTTTACCCGGAAACGGTGACGTATTTTTTATGAATTAAATTGAGGGATGCTTGAGACAAGGAGGAGAGCGGAATGGTCCATCAAGGAAAAGTGCAGCGCTTGCTGCTCGTCATCATGTTATTGGCTGTCAATTTGCCGCCGCTGCTCCTGAGTTCGTTTCCGGCTGGGTTTGCGCTATATTTTCAATTATTCGTTTCGGCGTTGATTGTACTGGCTTTGTTCATCAAAGCGCGTGTTAAGGTGCGGGACAGCAATATTATTTATCGTGTCGAATTGTGGGGCTTGCCGCTCTATTATAAAACGGTATACACAGAGGAAATGCGTCGCATTGAATTCAAGCGCAGCAATTGGGCTTCGAAAGTGGCGGTGATCCGTGTGGAAAAGGGCATCGATTTGCGCTTCGCTTTATTCGGTGATGGGTTGTTTGAGGATTTAACGCAATTTGCCAAACGCAACGGTCTGGAGCTTCGAAAGTCGAAAGAGTACCAAACCATCGAAAAGCTGGATCAAAACCGGCTTCGTTAATAAAAGATTTCTGAAAAATGTTTCACGTGAAACGGCGAAAGGGGCAAGTGGACATGCAATTGGAGAGCGGGCGCTTGCTGCTGCGGCGTTACCGGGATGAGGATTTTGAATTTCTGTATTCTTTATTGAAGAAGCCGGAAGTCATGCGGCATATCGGAGACGGCAAGGTGAAGAGCCGCCAGCAAGCATTGGAATTCCTGTATTGGATCTACCGCATGTACAGAGAACACCCCGAATATGGCTTGTTTTTGCTGGTGCGAAAACAAGACGGCAAGCGGATCGGCCATGCCGGGCTGGTGCCGCAATCGGTAGATGGGCAGTCGGAACTGGAAGTCGGCTATTGGCTCGCACCGGAATTCTGGGGCTTCGGCTATGCCCGTGAAGCTGCATGGCTGCTTTGTGAGCAAGGGTTCATGAAGCACGGGCAAAACACCCTCATTTCACTCATTCAACCGGACAACCAAGCTTCGCAGAAAGTAGCAAAAGCACTTGGCATGGACTGCGGTGAAACGGTTTTGCGCAATGGACAATACGTGCTCGTTTATCGGGTGCAAAAGGAGCGATGGCATGCAGTTTCCCACACTTGAGACGGAACGGTTATTGCTGACGGAAATTACAGAGCAGGACACCGACCGTTTTTTCGCGCTCTTACAGCGTGAAGACGTAACTTATTATTACGGCATGGACCGGCTTTTGGAGAAAGAAGAAGCGCTCGAGATGATCCGTGCTTTTCGTGTCGTTTTTGAATTCATGCGCGGCATGCGCTGGGGGATCCGCTTGCGCGGGGAAGAAGAATTGATTGGAACAATCGGGTTCAACCAGCTTCAGCTGCGCTCGAAAAAGACAGAAGTCGGCTATGAATTGCATCCGGATTATTGGCGTAAAGGACTGATGGAAGAAGCGCTCTCGGCTGTACTGGCCTATGCATTCGATGAACTCGGGCTTTACCGTGTAGGTGCCACGACTTATCCGGCCAATACCGGCTCGAACCGGCTGTTGAAGAAAATGGGCTTTACGGAAGAAGGGCGGCTCCGCGGCTATTTGTACCAGCGTGGGGAGTCACACGATGCACTGATCTTTTCGCTGCTGGCCCCTGAATGGCGTGTGCAGCAAAGGGACAATCGATGATGAGAAGGGAAGCGGCAAGATGTTAGGAAAGCAAGGATTCAATGAATGGGCAGCGGAATACGACGACACGGTGCGGGAAAGCGAGCGTCAAGGGACGTATCCGTTTGCGGGTTACAGCGATGTGCTGACAGAGATTTTCGAGGCAGTTGACGAGAAACAACAGGCGTCTCTGCTTTATACGACAAAGGGCATCGTATTTTCGGGATTGATTTTTCATCTGAAATGATTGAGCGAGCCGAGAAGAAAATGCCGGAAGCGCAGCTGGTGGAATGGGACATGGCGGACGGTTTGCCGCCTGCTTTTGACGGGCTGTTTTTTGATTGCATCGTCAGTACATACGCACTTCATCACTTGGAAGACTCGGATAAATGGAGTTTTCTCAAGCAATTGCTGAAAAGGCTGGCGCCAGAAGGAACATTATTGATCGGCGATATCGCTTTTCGGACGAAGAAAGACCGTCAAGCTTGCCGGAATGAATACGCAAACGTCTGGGACGGTGACGAAGCTTATGTCGTTTTTGACGAGCTCGAAGCGGCCTTGTCCAATATCGCAAAATGTGAATTCAAAGCACATTCCCATTGCGGCGCCGTTATTCAATTGCGCCCTGAGTGCCCGTTTTGCCATCCGGTTTACGACGCGGAACAGCGCATCGTTTTTGAAACCGCCAATTGCTGGTTCTTGCAGCACGAGAAAGCGCAAGGCGTGCTCGAAGGATCGGGTGTCATTGTACCGAAACAGCATCGCTCGTCACCGTTCGAACTGACGCCCCAAGAATGGCAGGAGACACAGGAGCTGCTTGGGCTTGTGAAACCGTTCCTCGAAAAGATAGCGCCCGACGGTTATACGCTCGGCTGGAATGTCGGCGAAGCGTCCAATCAATCGATCGGCCATAGCCATCTTCATGTCATCCCGCGTTTCAACGACGAACCGTATGCCGGAAAAGGCTTGCGCCATTGGCTGAAAAAACCGGAGAACCGGCGTCCTGGCCAAGGCAGGGATGAACGGTGAAATTTAAAGAACAGGCGATGACAGAAGAAAGCGCACGGGACATCCTCAGCTGGCGCTATCCGTATCCGTACGATTTCTATAACGGGGAAGCTTCGGATGAAAGTTTGCAGGAGTTGATGAACGGCAGTTACCGGGTGGTGACGGAGCATGGGGAGTTATTCGGTTTTTATTGCACGGGCAAGGGTGCGCAAGTGCCGGCGGGCTATGCATCGAATGCGTACCCGGATGGGCCTGTCGATATCGGGCTCGGCATGAAACCGGAAAAAACCGGAGCGGGGCGAGGTGCTGCGTTTCTGGATTTTCTACTCAGTGAAATCAACAAGCATCATCCTGGACAAGCACTTCGCCTCACGGTCGCCCAGTTCAATACACGCGCAATCCGTTTGTATGAAAGGGCTGGGTTCGTGAAGGCAGGTGAGTTCAACAACGACTACGCCGCATTCCAAGTGATGCTGAAGGATGAGTGACTTTCAGCCGGCTTGAGCATCTGCTATAGTAAAAACAGGGTGGTATCCATCAGGAACTGCACCTGTAAAAAAGCTTAACAACTCAATAGATCTGCCTTGATCTGAAAAACGACAGGGACGGAGAAACCGACGCAATCAAATTCTGTCCGTCCGCTCTGTTGCGGCGGGCTTTTTTCAAAGGTTTCCTTCCCGGAAGGAGAGAACAATGGAAAATACAGCTTCATTGATGAAGATGAAACAGCAAGGGGACAAGATCGCGATGCTGACGGCCTACGATTATCCGTCCGCCAAAATCGCGGAAGCCGCAGGGATGGATGTACTGCTTGTCGGCGATTCGCTTGGCATGGTCGTGCTCGGCTACGATTCAACCGTCAAAGTGACCGTTGAGGATATGGTCCATCACGGGAAAGCGGCAAGAAGAGGGGCACAAGACACCTTCCTCGTCGTCGATATGCCCTTCGGCTCGTTCCACAGCAGTTGGGACCGCACGCTGGAAAATGCCATGCGCATCTTCCAGCAAACGAGCGCACAAGCCTTGAAACTCGAAGGCGCAGGAGAAGTACTTGAAGTGACAAGAAAGCTTGTCGGAGCAGGCATTCCAATTGTCGCCCACCTCGGTTTATTGCCGCAATCAGCGGCTGTGCTCGGCGGCTATAAAGTGCAAGGCAAAACAGCCAGCGCCGCCAAGCAATTGATCGAAGATGCCAAAGCGTGCGAAGCGGCAGGAGCCTGCATGCTCGTACTCGAATGCATCCCGCATCAATTGGCCGCACAAGTCACGAAAGAACTGGCGATTCCGGTTATCGGCATCGGCGCCGGCAGCGAAACCGACGGGCAAGTGCTCGTCTACCACGACACCGTTAAATACGGTTCGCACCATTTGCCGAAATTCGTCCAGTCCTACGCAGAAGCAGGCGAGACCATGCAACAAGGGCTCGCCCAGTACGTCCAAGAAGTAAAGAGCGGCGCGTTCCCGAAAGAACAGCACCGCTTCACGATGAAAGAAGAAGAACTCGAGCAGCTATACGGGTCGAAATAATTAAATACACGCAAAAACAGAGAATCCATTGCTTATGGGATTCTCTATTTTTTGGTGGCTGCAGTTATTTGATTTCGCTCATGACCGGCTTGAAAGCCCGCACTTCATGGTCAGAAACCGTTAAGAATAAGTACTTGTGCCGATGATAAATGGCCCTCGTCTTATAGGAATACTCAGCAGGATATTCAGTTATATCTGTAGAATCCTCAAATTTCCACAGCCATATTTTATTGTTTTCGATAAAAACCGCGTATTCATACGTTAAAGCAAAAGCGATTAGATGCATCGGCAAAATCGGGAGTTCCATTGCCCTTTGCTGTTCCAGCTCGCCGTTCAAGAAAATCAATTCATTGTTTTGCCAACTGATGCAAGCGAATGGTTTGTGGCGAATAATTAATGGATCGTATAGCAAGTTGTTTTCGATCGCTCTTTCAATAAAGGATTCAGGTTCTCGCAAGGTAGTAAAATAATTCAGTATGTTCTTTGCCAAGTCTTCCCCAAACGCCCCCTCATCGCCATAACTGCACAGAACCCCGTCTTTATAAGGAAATAATTCATATACGTCATGTCCGGTATCATGTTCCGAAACAAAATCTCCTGTGAGTGTATAAAATGACAATTTTGCTTCTAAACGATCCAACAGACAAAAATGGCTAGCGGTAAACCGGATATGATACTGGTGGGGAGATGCCAATAGAATGATTTTGCCATCCAATTGAACAACGGATTCACCTTTTCCTTTCAACAATACGATAATGGAATCTTTCTTGCAGTCCGCATCTAGAATCTGTTTCTCACTTTTAAAAAGGACTTCTTCTTGAATAAACATGAGCATAACCCTCACTTCTGTTTAATTACTGGAGTGGCTGTAAATGGATGAGAGAGAAGGGAGCCTCCGACTACGGTTCCTGAAAGCCGAACTTCGCAACAAAAAGCAAGAAAGCATACAGCACGAAAAGAAAAACATGTCCGCTGGTGAGCAGCATTCGATAAACAGTCCGGACCCCGAACCAAGCCGCAGCGAACCCGATCACGGCCAGTACGAGCGGCGAGTAGAAACCAAGCGCAAATAGCCCTTCGAATAATAGTAAACGACTGGAAGAATAAGCGAAGGGGATGAGAAGCGCGAGAAATAACAGGAACGAAAAAATGGACAGCAATTTTTGTTTCATTGAAGGCCTCCTCAGCTAGAGAATACTACTAAAACATACGGTGAAATGATCAGTAATACAGAAGCGGCGACTAATAAAATTGTAATCGGCCGGCGCAATTTGTCACGCCTTGTTCCTTGATACCAGCCCGAAAATTGCAATTTATTTCGGTACAGCACAAAAATCAGCAACAGCACCGCGACGCCGCCAAGCCATCGATACGGTTCGGTGTTAGTGCTGCCTGAATAAAATCCTGCCAAAATCAATCCACCGCCCATTCCCAGGATCGCCAAAATGGCAAAGACGCGGATTAGTTCGAGAAGTGTTTTCATCCGACTGACTCCTTTCCATAGCTTATTGTGTTCGATTGTTTAAAATCCGGTGACCACGACTAAAAGAGACATCACCGAAACAAACCCTTGAAGCACGCCTTCCCATCTTTTATTCTCCCGGAAGCTTTCGATGCTTTGCGATAAGAACATCAATACTAAAAAAGCGAAAATAAAATTCGGGAAAGGCTTAAATTCATTTCCGCTCAATAGGAGGGCTAATAAAAGCAATGCTGCAATCGCCATCCCGATATTGATTTTCCCCAACACAACGAACCGCCTCCTTAAACGCTAATGGATCTCTGCAAACGACTATTATATAGAAAGAAATCTGTTTATTTATCTCAGTCTAACATATAAAAGGAAGAATTTAACTTCTTAGCAGAATTCGACAGATGCAAAAAAAGGCAGTACCCGAGATTCTCGGATACTGCCTTTTAGTTATAGCGGATAGTGGTTAGCCGCCGATATATGCTGCTGGGTCAACTGCGTTCGAGCGAGCGCCGTTCCAGCTGCCGATATGGATTTCAAAGTGCAAGTGTGGGCCAGTTGAACGGCCGGTGTTGCCCATACCGCCGATATTTTGCCCTTGTGAGACAGCTTGGCCGACAGAAACATTGATGGAATTCAAATGTGCATATGCCGTTGCATAATTTTGTCCGTTAATGACGTGCGTAATGATGATGACGTTGCCGTAACCGCCCATTGAGCCAGCATGGGATACATAACCGCTTGCTGCTGCATGGATGGGTGTTCCTGGGCTGTTGGCGATATCAAATCCTAGATGCGATTCATGTCCTGCCCCGATATCACGTCCGCCAAATCCAGAAGTATGGCGTCCTGATGCCGGGCGGATGAACCCAGCGCTTGATTTAGGTGCTGCCGCTTGTGTAACAGTAGCTGAAGAAGCGTTAGATTGCGCTGCCTTTTTAGCTGCCGCTTTACGGGCTGCTGCTTCTTTCGCTTTGCGTTCTTCTTCCGCTTTACGCGCGATTTCCGCTAAACGTTTTTGTTCTTTGCCGATTTTCTTTTCGAGTGAAGAACTGATGTTCATGGCTTTTGCATGGTCTTCTTCAAGTTTTGATTTTTCTTTTGCGAGGCGTTTCTGCTCGGCTTTCAAATCATCCTGTAAATCGTCTTGCTTTTTCTTTTGTGTGTCCAATGAATCTTTCAAGTCAACAAGTTCTGCTTTTTGGCTTTCTTGTTTTGCGAGCTTTTCTTCAACTTCTGCTTTTTGTTCAGCCAAAAGTTTTTTATCCGCTGCCTGTTCACGCATGATTTCACGGTCTGCTTCGATCAAGGTGTTGACGGCAGAAGCGCGGTCGATAAAGTCGACAAAGCTGTTCGCTCCAAGCAAGACATCGATATAATCAACGGAACCGCCGCTCAATTGGATAGCGCGCGCCCGTTCTTTCAATAGTTCTTCGCGTTCTGCGATTTTGCGTTCGAGTTCTTCGATCGATTCTTTCAATTCATCGATTTCCACTTTCGTTTGGTCGATTTGTGCTTGAACACCGTCGATCTTGCCTTGAGTTTCTTCGATCTCGCCGTTCAATTCCTGGATCTTGTTCATGATTTTTTCAAGTTTCGTCTGATTTTCGACGATGGCGTTGTTCTTTGACTGGATTTCCGAATTCAAGTTGTTCTTCTTTTGCTCGACCTGTTGTTTTTCCTTTTCGAGGTCGGACAATTTATCAGCACTTGCTGTCGGCAAGAAAATCGATAGTGCCAGTACAGCGGATAATGCTGCTACGAACCATTTGGACCATGTGTTCAATTTGTTGTGCTCCTTTCGCGTTCCCTTGATTATTATTGTTTCTCTATATAAGAATTCTTTTCTGCAGTAATAAAGCATGGCTGATGCCATGAAAAAAAGCCGTCAAAAATTCCGGCAGACCCATTGTACCACCGCATAAACCTATTTATTATTACAGTTTCTTATCAAATGACGGGACAAACTGTCATAAGCGACATATAAGGCTAGGAAATGTAATCTTTTATAAGGAGAAAGTAATGTTTTTGCAGAATAATTCATGTTTTCTATTATTTTAGATAGGGCTGGGGTCAGCAGAAGCTTCTTGTTTCGTATTACGAAGGAATCGTTTTCAATATTTGGGCAGGGAAAGAAGCTGGATAAAAGGAAAGGGTAGGATGGCAACAAACAAAAAGGAGTGATGGATCGATGAAATCATTGAAAAAAGGGGCATTAACATTATCATTGGCGGGGGCTCTTGCGTTAAGTGCAGTCCCGTTGAACTCTACGGTAGTGGAAGCGGTCGGCAACGGTCCTGGATATGGCGGCAATGAAACAATCAACACGTCCATTTTGACCACTTATTCGGAAATGGCTGACTTTTTGCATAAGCAGGAAGCCAAACAAGAAAACATGGAACTTGAAGTCATCGGACAAAGCGTAAAAGGCCGCGACTTGTACGTAGCGAAATATATGAGCAACCCGGAAAACCCAACCATCCTATTCTTGACGCAGCAACATGGAAATGAACAGCTGACAACAGAAGGCGCGCTTGAATTCATCAAGCATCTCGGCACCGGCAAAATGAAAGGCGTAACGGATAACGTCAATATCCTGGTCGTGCCAATGCTCAATGCAGACGGCGCCATGGGAGATGTCGATTTTTCACTGGACGATTACGTAGCGTCAGGCGACCGTAATTTGACGCGTTACAACGCAGTTGGAGTGGACTTGAACCGCGACCATATCGATAAGATACAGCCTGAAACAAAAGCTTTGCATGACAATGTCATGAGCAAATACGATATCGACTATATGATCGACTTGCATCACCAAGGGGCCAGCAGCGAACGCGACGGCGAATTGGTTTCTGGCTCGATCCTTTATCCAACCACACCAAACGCTGACCCTGAGGTCGTGGAAGGATCGAAAAAGCTCGGGGCCGTCGTATTTAACGCCGTCGATTCCACAGGATGGGGCCACCTCGGGAAATACCGCGGCGGCGACGCTGAAACCATCAGCCGCAACGGCATCGCAGTCGAATACGGCATTTCGACATTATTGTTCGAGATGCGCGGCATGTCAGACCACGAATACGAGCCTTATGTCCTTGGGCAGAAGAGCAATGGCTATTTGATCAAACAAACCATCACCACATTGGAATCGACTGTACGAGCCATTGCGGATGGTTCGATTGATACGCAAGATACTTCATTCTGGGATACACTGGCATTCCAGCAAACCCGCGAAACGGAGTAAGACGAAGAAAAAGGCTTTTCTTATTAGTGAGCTTGTTATTCGTCTGCGTCGATGTCTTCTTGGTTTCTGCGGACCACAAGTACGTCGCATTTGGCAGTGCGGACGATGCGTTCGGAAACGCTACCCATGATCAAGCGTTCTGCTGCATTCAAGCCGGTAGCGCCACAAACAATGACGTCCACTTTCAGCTCATTCGCCAGTTTCTTCGGAATGACCGTTTTTGGTGAACCGTATTCGATCATCGTATGGACATTCGTTGCACCATGTGAAGTGGCTTCTTCCTTGTAACGGGCAAGCAATTCTTCACCACTTTGCAGTGCGCGGTCTGCAATCGTGCGGTCGTACGCTTCAATGGAGCCGAATGAGCGGTTATCGATGACGTGCACCAAGTAAAGTTCTGCATTGTTCCGGGAAGCTGCAGCAGCAGCTTTTTTGAAAGCCCATTCCGCTTCCTTGGAACCATCCACTGCCACCATAATTCGGGAATATTTCAAAGTCATTGTTCATTCCTCCTTCTATACTGCTACCTTTCGATACATCATCCGGGACTTCCTGCTTTTTTCAGAAAATTTCCTGCGAGCCTCAACTGAATTGTGAAAACGCATCCAAATTTCGTAAAATCTGTGGTACGCTTGAGAAAAGCATGAGTAAGAGAAGGGGGAGAACCCTTTGGAATCAGGAATTGACAAGTTGACCCCAGAGCTCGAAAAGTTATTAACGATCAACCACCAAGTGAAAGAATACCAAAAAGGCGATTATCTTTTCCGTGAAGGGGAGGCAGTAAAAGGCCTTTATATTCTCCGTTCCGGAAAAGTGCAGATCGGGAAAGTAACACCGGACGGCCGTGAACTGGCATTGAAGATTTGCGGCACTGGCCAGATGGTTGGCGAGATCACCGTGTTCGCAGAAGGCGCCACGTATTTGCTGGACGCCCGTGCGCTGACCAAGACCGCTTGTTTGAAAATTCCCGTCGAAGAGTTGGAACAATCGCTTGAAAGAGACCCTACGCTTGCGATGGCTTTCATGAAATGGATGGGCATCGACCAGCAGAAAACACAGACCCGCTTCCGGGATTTGATGCTTCATGGCAAAAAAGGGGCTTTGTATTCAACTTTGATCCGCCTCGGCAACAGCTACGGCGTAGAAGCTGAAGGCGGCTTATTGATCGATGTCGTGCTGACGAATCAGGAGTTGGCGAATTTCTGCGGCATGAGCCGGGAAATGGTCAACCGGATGCTCAGCGACTTGCGCAAACAAGGAACCGTCGGCATGAAAGACGGCAAAATCGTTCTATACAACATCCCCAAACTGAAATTCGACATCAATTGTGAAGAATGCCCGATCTACCTCTGCAAAATCGACTGATTGCAAAGCCTGCCGTAACGACAGGCTTTTTGTGTGCTCTGGTAATTTCGGTTTTTACTCCTTAAGAGTGTGGAGATGCAACTGAAACAAAAAGAGCCATGAAAGGAAAAGGAGCGAGGGAAAAAGCTTCTGCTTTTCGACTGCGTTGCAGGGGGCTGCTTGCCGTGGGGCGGG
>NZ_JAPEHT010000073.1 GCF_028823615.1 Planococcus sp. A6 | reverse complement strand
TTTCCGCGACAAGCAGCTTTTCAAATTTCGAATATTCGTATGCAGCTGCCTGTTCGGGAGGCGGCGTGCCGTCAGACGGCATGCCCTGTGCGCCCATCGCAAGCGACAAATCGAGTGAAGACGCAACATATTCTGCCTGTTCACGAGTTTCCTGGCAAACCGCGAAAATCGCAAAACCGGTATACGGTTCATCGCCTTTATGGGGAATGAAATTTTTTCTGTAGTTGGTTGCAAAGTCCTGTCCGCCTTCGCCGTTGATGAAATGGGCGAACATATAAGGCAAGCCTTTTTGGGCGGCCAATTGCGAAGATCCCTCCCCTGAGCCGAGCATCCAGATCGGGGGCGCTTCAGGCGGCACAGGGGTTGCAGTCATTCCATAATAGTCATGCGACTCCGGAATGCTGTTTTCCAAATACATGCGCAGCTCATCCAATTGTTCAGGAAAGCGCCCCGCATCCCGCAAGCGGCCATTCGATAAAGCGAACGATGCTCTCGGCATGCCGCCTGGCGCACGGCCCACTCCTGCATCGATACGCCCAGGATACAGGCTCTCCAATAAATTGAAGTTCTCGGCCACTTTAAATGCCGAATAATGCGGCAGCATGACACCGCCAGAACCCAAGCGGATCGATAAAGTCCTGGCGCCGATATGGCTGATCAGGATCTCCGGAGAAGAGCCCGCCAAAGTTTTGGCATCGTGATGTTCCGATACCCAAAAGCGCGTATAGCCCCATTGTTCTGCGTGTTGCGCCAACCGGACCGTATCGGCCAAAGCTTCGCTAGCTGTCTGGCCTTGTGAAATCGGGGATTGGTCTAATATGCTGAAACGAAGTGGCATCTTGATCTTTCCTTTCTATTCTTTAATGCAATTGCTGATCATAAAGTGTTATTGGCTGCGGCGACTTTTCTCGGATTCCGCTGCCGATTCGGCAAAGCACAGCACCGCCTGGAAAATTTCGTCCCGTTCCGGTTCCTGCAGCAGGTCGTGATAGCAAAACGGCCATTCCTTAAAATGGAATTCATTGACGGCTTGCTTGGACAGCCAAGTGCGCCCTGCAGTCGTGCGCGTAATCAAATCACGCTGGCCCGTGTTGAGCATGATCGGAATATCCTGAAGCTGCATTTGTGCTGCTTGTTCCAAATAGCTTTGCAATTCCTTCCACCATGCCGGTGAACTGAGCGATTGGATCGCTCGGTCGCTCCCCGCCGATTCATCCTGGAACTTGCGTCTCGTCAAATGGCGCAATTCGATGCCATGGTCGATTTTACCTTTTCCAGTAAGCTTGCTGATTCCGGACAACGCAAGTGTTGGCTTGCTCGGCACTTTTTGCAGTTCAAACCATGGCGACGTGAGAATAAGCGCTGCTATAGGATGGCGGTTTTCTCCAAGGGCATGGATGGCGATCGCTGCGCCGAGCCCATGTCCCGCGAGCACGACCGGCAAGTCATTGCCCGCTGCCAGGCGCAGCAGTTCAGCGGCCGTTTTATCATACTCGAAAAATGTTTCACGGTGTACCGAATCAGCTGCTGCTAGCGTCCCGTGGCCCGGCAAATCGCCCATATAGACATGAAAGCCACTCCTCCGCCATTGCTCGATTTGCCATGCATAGCGCTTATGTTCTTCGTATGCACTATGGATCAACACGATAACGCCTGTTGCATCGCCTTCCGCTTGCCATTTCCACATAATCCGCGCCTCCCCTATACAGCTTGATCGATTGACCTTTTCCGTTGTTTTGATACGATTAGAACTAATTACATCTTATCAATGATAAAGGAGCTTTGCCATGATCTATCCATATAAAGACAAATCACCAAAGATTGACAAATCGGCATTCATTGCCGATTATGCGACCGTCACCGGCGATGTGACGATCGGCGAGAATTCTTCTGTCTGGTTCAACACAGTCATCCGCGGCGACGTGGCACCGACTATTATCGGGAAAAACACCAATATCCAAGACCTGTCGATGCTCCACCAAAGCCCGGACAATCCGCTCATTTTGGAAGACGATGTCACCATCGGCCATCAAGTAACGCTTCACAGCTGCAAAATCAAAAAAGGCGCTCTCGTCGGGATGGGCTCGATCATTCTGGACGGCGCTGAAATTGGCGAAGGGGCTTTTATTGGCGCAGGCAGCCTTGTCGCACAAGGAAAGAAAATCCCAGCGGGCTCACTGGCATTCGGCCGTCCCGCAAAAGTGGTGCGTGAACTGAACGAAGCGGACAAACAAGATATGGAACGCATCGTTCGGGAATACGCGGAAAAAGCAGCTTATTATAAATCACTTCAATAGAAAAAGCAGGCGGAAAAATATCCGCCTGCTTTTTATTATGCGTTTGCTTGTTGTTTCAAAGCATCCGCTTTGTCTGTGCGTTCCCACGGAAGGTCGACATCCGTGCGGCCGAAATGGCCGTAAGCCGCTGTCTGTTTGTAGATCGGGCGGCGCAGGTCGAGCATCTTGATGATGCCTGCTGGGCGCAAGTCGAAGTTTGCGCGTACGAGTTCGATGAATTTGTCTTCGCTGACTTTCCCTGTGCCGAACGTATCGACAGCAATCGACACCGGATGTGCTACGCCGATTGCATAAGCAAGCTGTACTTCACATTTATCGGCAAGGCCAGAAGCGACGATATTCTTCGCCACATAGCGTGCTGCATAAGCACCGGAACGGTCGACTTTTGTCGCGTCTTTGCCGGAGAATGCCCCACCGCCGTGTCGTGCATAGCCGCCGTAAGTATCGACGATGATTTTGCGGCCTGTAAGCCCAGCATCTCCTTGAGGTCCGCCGATGACGAAGCGGCCTGTCGGGTTGATGAAGTATTTCGTTTCAGCGTCAAGCAATTCAGCCGGTACGACTGCATTGATGACGTATTCCTTCAAGTTGCGCTGGATTTGCTCTAAGGAAACTTCCGGATGGTGCTGCGTCGAAATGACGATCGTATCGACACGCACCGGTTTATTGTTTTCATCATATTCAATCGTTACTTGCGTTTTGCCATCAGGGCGCAAATACGGCAAGATTTCTTCTTTGCGCACTTCTGCCAAGCGGCGTGCGAGTTTGTGCGCCAGGCTGATCGGCAATGGCATCAATTCTTCTGTTTCGTTTGACGCATACCCGAACATCAAGCCTTGGTCGCCTGCTCCGATCTCATCCAATTCCTTATCGGTCATCTGGCCTTCACGCGCTTCGAGTGCCACGTTGACGCCTGCAGCGATATCTGCCGACTGCTCATCAATCGCTGTCAACACTGCACTTGTCTCGGAATCGAATCCGTATTTCGCGCGTGTATAGCCGATTTCTTTAACGGTCTGGCGGACCACTTTCGGAATGTCTACATATGTGGATGTTGTGATTTCGCCTGCGACAAGGACGAGCCCTGTCGTTACAGTCGTTTCGCATGCGACACGTGCATTCGGGTCTTCTGTTAGGATCGCATCCAGGATTGCGTCTGAAATTTGGTCGCAAATTTTATCCGGATGGCCCTCTGTTACTGATTCTGATGTGAATAATCGACGGTTTGTCAAAAAAACTTCCTCCTTATATCCTGCGAGATTGCTCTCGAAATTGATACGGTACTCGTTTTCCCATGTCAAGTCCGTTTCCGTTTATAGGAATTGAACTTCCAGCTTTTTCAGCCTGCACACGAGGATTAAGGGCATTCCATAAAAAAATCCCTTCTCTCATCTTCAAGCAATGAGGAAAGGAATAATCATCATAAGCACCTTTCACTCTTATCGTCCAAGGCATTCGCCTTGCTTCAGGTTGGGCACCATCGCTGCAATTGCAGCAGGTTGCCGGGTTTCATTGGGCCTGCACCCTCCACCAGCTCGGAATAAGAGTATCCGTTCAATTTCTCATCATACGGAATGCGGCAAGCACTGTCAACGTTTTTACCGGAAACGATTGTCAGACTTTTAAGCATGCATCTTTTTCTACTATTGAAACAGCACAAATCGTTAACATTGACAGATTTCTAGTTATTAGTATAGACTAATCGCGTCAATGTGTTATACTAATGTTCGAATATACATCTTCCCCATTCATTTGGGAATAAACGAAAAGGAAGGTACATATATATGACTTCAGTGAACCTAGCAAATGATTTGAAAGAGCTTTTGAACGGCTCGAATATTAATACGCAACTATCCGTTCCACAATTGGTGGAAGCTGCAACATCCCGCGGGGAGGCAGTATTGACGCGTGAAGGCGCTGTCAAAGCGGAAACCGGCAAATACACGGGCCGTTCGCCTAAAGACAAGTATATGGTAGAAGAGGCGATTTCGAAAGATAAAATTGATTGGGGCAGCGTCAACCACACGCTTTGTACGTCTTCAAAGGTTTTGCCGGCGCAGATCCTGAGTCGCGCCTGGCGATTCAGACAATCAATGAATACGCATGGCATAACCTGTTCGCCCATCAATTGTTCATCCGCCCGACTGCGGAGGAACTGAAGGCGCATGAAGCTGAATTCACTGTTGTTTACGCTCCGACTTTCCACGCAGACCCTGCAGTGGACGGAACGGATTCCGAAACCTTCATCATCGTTTCGATGGAAAAGAAAATCATCTTGATCGGCGGCACGGAATACGCTGGCGAAATGAAGAAATCCATCTTCTCGATCATGAACTACATCCTTCCTGAAAAAGGTATCCTGCCGATGCACTGCTCAGCGAACGTCGGCAAAAACGATGACGTCGCTTTGTTCTTCGGCCTTTCCGGCACAGGCAAAACGACTTTGTCAGCTGACGAAGACCGCAAATTGATCGGCGACGATGAGCACGGCTGGTCGGATAACGGCGTCTTCAACATCGAAGGCGGCTGCTATGCAAAAACGATCAACTTGTCACGTGAAAATGAACCACAGATTTTCGATGCCATCCGTTTCGGCTCTGTCCTTGAAAACGTCGTCGTTGACGAAGACACGCGCATCCCAGACTACGATGACGGATCGTTAACAGAAAACACTCGTGCAGCCTACCCGATCGATGCTATCGATAATATCGTCGTCCCTTCTGTTGCAGGGCACCCGAAAACGATCGTGTTTTTGACTGCGGACGCATTCGGCGTATTGCCTCCAATCAGCAAATTGACGAAAGAACAAGCGATGTACCACTTCCTTAGCGGCTACACATCAAAACTGGCTGGCACAGAACGCGGCGTTACTTCACCGGAAGCGACATTCTCGACATGCTTCGGCTCACCATTCCTTCCGCTTCACGCGACAGTTTATGCTGAAATGCTCGGCGATAAAATCGATGAGCACGGCGCAGACGTCTACCTGGTAAACACGGGATGGACTGGCGGAGTATACGGCGTCGGAAGCCGCATGAAACTGTCATACACGCGCACAATGGTTCGCGCGGCGATCCGCGGCGACTTGAACGGCGTGGATATGGAACACGAATCCGTCTTCGGATTGAACATGCCAACAGAAATCCCAGGCGTGCCGACTGAAGTATTGAACCCGCGCAATGCATGGGCTGATAAAGAAGCTTATGATCAAAAAGCACAGGAATTGGCGAAGAAGTTCAAAGACAACTTTGAAAAATTCGGCACTGTGGATGCTGGCATCAGCCAAAAAGGCGGCCCTACCCATAATTAATTACATCATAAAAGGATGGAGAGAAATGCACGATTTCTCTCCATCCTTTTTTTGTTTTATTCTCAACTACCGCGCTAAGCTTCTGCATTATTACGGACAGCTTCGGTTAAATCTTCTTTGCGCTTCTCCTGCTCTTTCATCCATACAGTCAGCGCCTTCGCAGTCTTGCGATTAGCCGTAGGAGGAAAAAAATGCGTGTACTCCGGGAAATACCAAGTTTCACATGGCTGATGGTTGAGCTGCAACGCTTCTTCCAACAAGAAGGCTTGCTGGGGCGAAACATTGTCGTCTTTCAAGCCGTGGATAATCAAGTAAGCAGCGTCGCTTTCCCCGATGCGCATCAGAGGATTGCGTTCTTCAAATGCCGGAAGCGCGGTATTTGGCGTGCCGCCGTAAAGACGTTTCATCATGCGGCGCATGTCCAGCCTCTCTTTATATGTCAGCACCGTATCCGTGACGCCTGCCCATGTGACGACGGAGCAAATATCGCTTCTCAGCACAGCAGTCCACAGCGCCATGATGCCGCCTCTTGAAAATGCCAGCAAATGCACAGGCCCTGCACTGAATTTTTTCAGCACTTCCACAGCATTTACGGCGTCATAGCGGTCTTCACCGGCAAACTCGTCTTTCCCTTCGCCGCCCCGATTGCCGCGGTAATAAGGCGCAAAAACGGTAAATCCCATTCCTGCAAATTGAGCGATCCGTGCCGGCCGCACCATGCCGATGGACTGGATGCCACCGCGCAGGTACAAGATTCCACTTTCGGCATCATCTTTTTTCGGCTGCGCCAGCAAGCCTTTAATACGCAAACCTTCAGACCAATACGTCACTTCCCGCAGTCGTACGTTTGGATTCGGCGAAGGATACCATCTCATCGATTCAATATCACCATTTTTCAACACTCTTCACCTTCTCTATAATCGCTTCCATGCCCGAGTCACGCATGAGGAAGCTGTAATTTTCATCGATCACAAGTTCAGGCACCAACACCGGGCCGTCAGTTTCCATCCACTCCACTTGCTTCATGTCCTCAATCGTGGCCGTAAATACCGTTTTGCTGAAAGGTTTATCTGTATAAACTGTATATTCCGCAAGCCAACTTAATTCATTCACAATGGCTCCGGTTTCTTCGTATACTTCCCGCTTCGCTGCCTCATCCAGCGATTCGCCTGGCTCGGCTTTGCCCCCGGGAAATTCAAGGCCGCGCATGGAATGCCTCGTCAACAGCCAGTTTCCGTTACACTTTCCTATGACCAGCACATGCCGGCTTTCGATCTGCGACTGTCCTTTTTCAAAAAATAAACGGCAAGTACAGCCGTTCAAGTCCTTATATTCCATCAAACATCCTCCCGGCTTCAGAAAAAGCGTACAACCGGCTAACGGTCGTACGCCCATTTCTTCTATTCTACTTCTTTTCGCCAAGAAATGCAGACAGCATCCACGAATGCTTCTCTAAGTTCTGATGGATGGCATTGAACATATCCTCTGTCATGTCATCGCCGTCTCCAGCAGCAAGTTCCATGCCTTTTTTCAAGGATTTCATGATCTTGTCGTAATCGGAAACGATGGTATCGACCATCTGCTCCGCGCTCTCGCTGCTGGTCGCTTCATCTACTACCGACAATTCGAGCTGCTCTTTCATCGTTGCTACCGGCTTGCCGCCAAGTGCGAGCAGGCGTTCCGCAATTTCATCCATATGAAGCGTCGCTTCGTTATAAAGTTCTTCAAACTTTACATGCAAGGTAAAGAAAGATGGCCCTTTGACATACCAGTGGAAATTATGTAATTTCGTATAGAGTACTGACCATGAAGCGACTTGTACGTTCAATTCTTCGTTTAATGCTGTTGACACAATTCATCACTCTCCATTTTTTTTTGATAAGCTCTTCTGCTTTATAAATACCTCTAGAAGCCCTACAATAAACATCAACGAACCGCAACCAAACAAGAAAAGAGTGGAATCACGATGAAAACCGCATTAGTGAAGCTGTTCCGTTTCTATCAACGCTTTATCTCGCCTCTGTCGCCGCCGAGCTGCAGATTCTACCCGACTTGCTCCCATTATGGGATCGAAGCGGTGGAAAAACACGGCGCATTAAAAGGCGGCTATCTCGCAATTCGCCGCATCTTAAGCTGCCACCCGTTCCATAAAGGCGGAGTGGATTTTGTCCCGGAAGAATGGCCCCCTAAAAAATAGGCGGGTTTTTTTCTTGTGTTCAAGAAGATTCTATTGTATGATTCTAAGAGTCAATAAAACGTAACGATTACATTTTATGAACACGCATTAAATTTGGAGGGACATTTTATGAAGAAACTAGCATTATTTGTAGGAATAGCACTCATTTTATTATTGGCTGCGTGCGGCAGCAACACAGAAACCGACAGTGGGGCTGAAAGCGAAGCGGCAGAAGGGAAACTTGATGTATACGCAACGGTTTATCCTCTCGTCTATTTTGCAGAACGCATCGGTGGCGAGCGTGTCGACGTCAAATCCGTTTACCCTGCTGGCGCCAACGAGCATAGCTTTGAACCAACCCAAAAAGACATGATCAATATGGCGGACGCCGATCTGCTCTTTTATGTCGGTTTAGGGCTTGAAGGCTTTATCGACAGCGCACAGGAAACGCTTCAAAATGAAGACCTCGAATTTGTCGCTACAGCAGACGGAATCACCGATGAACAACTTGAAGCGGCAGCTGGTGCACAAACTGAGGCACATAGTGAAGACGAGCATGGGCACGAAGAAGATGGACATAGCGACGAGGAGAGCCATGAAGAGGAAGAAGGCCACGAAGGTCATGATCACGGCTCCACTGATCCGCATGTCTGGATCTCACCTGTCCTGAGCCAGGAACTCGCCGCTTCTGTCCGTGATGCTTTAGCGGAAAAAGATCCGGAAGGCGCAGAGGAATTCGATAAGAATTATGAAGAACTCGTCGCTGAACTAGAAGCGCTTAATGAATCATTCCAAAACTTGGACGAAAAAGTTGAACGTGACACCTTCTTCGTGTCCCACTCAGCATTCGGCTATATTGCAGCACCTTACGGATTTGAGCAAGTGGCCGTCGCAGGCTTGAATAGCCAAGACGAACCATCCCAGAAAGAATTAACGGAAATCGTCGACATGGCGCTTGAAAAAGACATTCAATACATCGTCTTCGAACAAAACGTCTCGTCGAATTTGACGGAAGTCATCCAAAACGAAGTTGGCGCCGAAGCGATTGAAATGCATAATCTTGGAGTCTTGACCCAAGAAAACATCGACAACGATGAAACATATTTCACTTTGATGGAAAAAAATCTGCAAGCACTGGAAACAGTCTTGAAATAAAAAAACTCGCCGATCATTCGGCGAGTTTTTTATATGTTCAGCCTATATCCGATTCCCGGGCTTTCGCTTAATTTGATTTCCCCGTGCTCTACACGGATTTCTGGAGAGACGATATCTGTCTGCCAAAAATGGCCTGAATCTGAAAAATCCCCAGTCAGTTTCACTTCGGGCAGCGATGCAAGCGCCAGATTATGCGCTTTCGATACGCCAAACTCAATCATGCCGCCGACCCACATCCCGATCTGTTCATTTCTGCAGAACTCGACAACTTTCAAGGTTTCCGACCAGCCGCCAAGACGCCCCATTTTCAAGACGATAATATCCCCTGCTTGCTGTTCTGCCATGCGTTTTACATCGTCGAGGCTATGGATACTTTCATCCAGGCAGATTGGCGTTGTCATTTTTGAACGTGCAGCACTATGGGCTTCCCACTCCTGTTCGCCATATGGCTGCTCGATCAACGCAAAACCGGCCTGGTCGAATGCCAGCAGCTCTTCCAATGCCCGCCCTGAAAAACTGCCATTGGCATCGGCATAGAACGAAATCTCTGGATTGGCCGCAACCAAGCTTTTCAATAAAGCCGCATCGGTATCAGGTGAAATTTTCAGTTTGATGCGCCGATAACCTCTGCCGATCGCCATCTTGATATTCTGCGACAAATCTTCCGTTTCCCCTGCGACTACCACTCCTGCAGGAATCGTGGCATAGACTCCCCCGACAAATTCATAGAGCGGCACACCTTGTCGCTTGGCGAATAAATCCCATACAGCCATTTCCACAGCGGCTTTAGCCATATGATTGCCTTTGACTTTTGAGAATAAACGCGCCGTCTCAGCAGGATGCTCCATGTGCTCACCCAGCAATAGCGGAGCGAGCACCTGTTCCATCACAAAGCGGCTGCCTGTTACGGTCTCTTCGGTATACCAAGGCGTATCAAAAGCAACACATTCACCGTAGCCCTCGCGCCCTTCAGCGTCCCGGACGATCACTATCGTCACTTCCCGCTCTTGTACTTTCTGCAAGACAGTGATGAAAGGCTGGTTCAAAGGCTGGTTCACTTTACGGAATTCAATACCGGCAATTACAGCCATGTCTTCAATTCCTTTCTGAGCAATTTATTCGACGCATTCCTTGGCAACGCATCCACCATACGGAACAGTTTCGGCACTTTATAGCCGGCCAGCTGACCGCGGCAAAATTCCGCCAGCTCATCCAACACTTCAGGTTCATCGAGCACGACAAACGCCGCTGGCACTTCTCCCCATGTGCTGTCTGCCATTGCGCAAACACCGGCTTCCCGTACGGATGGGTGTGCCATCAAGGCTTTCTCGATTTCTGCCGGGTATACATTTTCGCCCCCTGAAACGAGCAAGTCCGAGCGCCTGTCGACGACATATAAAAATCCGTCATCATCCAAATAACCGATATCGCCTGTTGAGAGCCAACCGTCTTCCTGCACAGACCGGTCCTTGAACTTACCGATATAGCCAGGGGTCACTTGAGGCCCCTTGATGAGAATCTCTCCCGCTTCCCCTGTCTTTGCCCCGTCAATTTTTACCTGATATAAAAATAGCGGCTTGCCGGCAGAACCGATCTTCGTTTTCGCATCAGCTGGCTGCAAAGTTGTCGTCTGCGAGGATGTTTCGGTCATGCCGTAGGTTTGGAGCACTTGAATGCCATGCGCTTCCGCCCGCTGCAAATAAGACACCGGCACGGGGCCGCCCCCCGCCAGGATCTGCTTGAAGCGAGTGGAAACGTGGAGTTCGCGCTGCTCGATTTCCCTAAGTACTTGATCAAGTGTGACAGCGACCATCGAACTGTGCGTCACTTGCCCTTTGCATAATTCATCCGCACACACCGCGGCGTCGAATTTCTCGAAAAGCCGGACACCCATCCCGTAGACGAGCGACCTCATCAAAATCGAGAATCCGCTGATATGGAATAAAGGCACTGTGCACAGCCAGACATCGTCAGGCGACACACCTAAATTCAGCGCAGAAGACACTGCGCTTGAAAAATGGTTTTCAGCAGTCTGCCTGACCCCTTTTGGATTGCCCGTCGTACCCGAAGTATACATGATCGATATAGTCCGGTCTTTAGCCCATTCCACCTTCAATTCAAAGTCCGCAGATGGCGCCTGTCTCAATTGTTCAAAAGAAACCGGTTGCGATGCCGACACCTTCTCGTAGAGTTCACCATCTACAAACACCTGGCCCACCTTTGCATCTTCAATTTGATAAGCAAGTTCCGCTCCCGCCAGCCGTTCATTAAGCATGACCATTTCACAGCCGATATGCAGGCAGCCGTACATGACAAAAACAGCCTCAGCATTCGATTTAGCGAGCAACGCCACACGCGAATTTTCCGTGATGCCAAAATGCGCCAGCTTGCCGGCATAATCGAGTGCGATGCTATTGATTTCTGCAAATGTCCATTCATCCTCGCCGAACGATAAGGCTAATTGATTTCCCGTCAGGTAAGCACGCTGCGACAGCCAATTCGGATACGTCATTTTCAAAATCCTTTCTTCAAGCAAGTTCATTTATTAGCCATTGATTGAAAAAAGCTGCCTCCGAAGAAGACAGCTCAATTCATTCATATAATCAAGGGAAACGCGGGAATTGGCCGAAGTCCGGTTTGCGTTTTTCTTTAAACGCATCGCGGCCTTCTTTCGCTTCATCCGTTGTGTAATAAAGCAAAGTCGCGTCGCCAGCCATTTGCTGCAGTCCAGCAAGGCCGTCCGTATCAGCATTCATTGCCGCTTTGACGAAACGCAATGCAGTCGGGCTCATTTCGAGCATTTCCTCGCACCATTTCACGGTTTCGTCTTCCAATTGCTCGTAAGGCACAACTGTGTTGACAAGGCCCATATCAAGCGCTTCCTGTGCATCGTATTGACGGCACAAGTACCAGATTTCGCGTGCTTTCTTATGTCCGATGATGCGTGCCAAATAGCCGGAGCCATAGCCTGCATCAAATGAACCGACACGCGGTCCAGTCTGGCCGAAGCGTGCGTTGTCTGCAGCAATTGTCAAATCACAAACAACGTGAAGCACGTGTCCGCCGCCGATCGCGAATCCAGCAACCATTGCAACAACCGGTTTTGGAATGACGCGGATCAAACGCTGCAAGTCCAGGACGTTTAGGCGCGGAATTTCATCTTCCCCAACGTAGCCGCCGTGTCCACGGACGGATTGGTCGCCTCCTGAACAGAATGCTTTTTCGCCTTCGCCTGTCAAGACAATGACGCCGACATCCGAGTTGTCGCGAGCGCGTGAAAACGCGTCGATCAATTCATGAACCGTTTTCGGACGGAACGCATTGCGCACTTCCGGACGGTTAATGGTGATTTTTGCAATCCCATTGTATGTTTCGTATTTAATGTCTTCATATGTAAGTTCTGTAACCCATTGACGTGTTGACATACTAGTCCTCCTCATTAATTCCATTTAATCGTTCCATAACCATTGTAGCAAATTCAGCAGGTTTTTCCACATGAATCGCATGTCCCGCTGAAATGATGCGGTGTTCCGCGTTCGGCAATAATTCCTCCATCTCACGAGCGATGGCGCAAAACTTCGGATCCAGTTCTCCAGTCACAAGCAAAACTGGCATCTCCAATTCCGTCAAACAGTCCCAATAAGATCGCTGTGAACCTGTGCCCATGCCTTTCAAGCTATTCGCCAAACCTTGTGTAGATTGTGCCAGCCGTTCTTGTCTTATTTGCTGCCGCACAGATTCCGGCAATGATTTCTGGCTGTCGAACAACGGGATATTCTCCCATTTCTCAACAAATTGCTCTAGTCCACCATCAACAATATTAGTGGCTAGCTGAGCATCCCGTTCTCGCCGCTCTTCTCTTGCAGCTTCTGTTTTCAAGCCGGGTGAAGCACTTTCCAAAATAAGCTGGTCAATGCGGTGTGGAAATTCACAAGCATAGGCAAGCGCCGTGCGACCGCCCATCGAATAGCCGAGCAATGTGAATTTCTCCAACTTCATTTCCTTAAAAATGAAATCAAGGTCATCCAGCTGCCGCTCCATCGCATAACAGCTTTCGTCTGCCGGGCTTTCTGTCTGGCCATGCCCGATCAAGTCGATCGCCACTATTCGATAGTCTCTCCAGTTTTCAATGGCCATTTTCCATGTAGCAGTGCTGCCCGTAAAGCCGTGAAGCAAAATCAGGACAGGGTGGGCTCTATCTCCCACTATTTCAATATGGTAGCGAACACCATTCGCTATCAATTTCATGTATTTAGCACCTCATCGAGCCGGCTCCACAATTTCCGGTGAACCGTTACGTTATTCGCGCGGTTTGTTGCCACTTCAATGATGCGCACCGGTTTGTCTTTCGGCGTTCTAAGCGCCGACTGCAATTCTTCCACAGTCTCCGCAGAGAAATATTCCGCATCGTACATTTCAGCTGCCGCTTTGAACTGGATTCCAGTCGGGGTACCAAAAAGTTCCTCGTAATAGCGCTCTTCTTTCGACTGCGGCAAATAAGAAAATATCCCGCCTCCATCATTGTTCATGACAACGATCGTCATATCGGCAGCTTGCAGTTTCGATGCAAGCAAACCGTTCAGATCATGCAGCAAAGCCAAATCACCGATCAATAGATAGCCAGGCCGTTTATTCGCTGCCTGGATCCCGAAAGCAGTCGATACCACTCCGTCTATGCCATTGGCGCCGCGGTTGGCATAAATCCGGACGTCCCGTTGCGTCACCTGGAAATACGTATCTGCATCCCGTATCGGCATACTGCTGCTAACAGTTAAATCACATTTATCGAGCTCATCAAAAAAGGCTTTCGCCAATACGCCTTCATCCAATTCTTGTTGGCAATGGTTAGACATCGTCTCCTGCACCAATTCCCCTGCTTTTATCCATTGTTCGAGATACGGATTCGAGGATTTCGCTTCCAAACTCAACTTCCATAGGGCAGAAGCATGCTGTTGGATGTGATGCGTGACAGCTGATTGCGGGTCTCTGAGCATCGGGCTTTCATCGAGCACGACATAACTCGCAGGCTCGGCTTTCCCTAAAAACAGGCTGAGCGGCTTGGATACAGGCTGAGGCCCAATCCTTACCACTACGTCCGGCGCTACACTGTCAGCAAATTTCTCGTTCTTCAGCAAGGCATCATAGGAATCGACGATGACATCCATTAGATCATCAGGCACATTCGAGCGTAGATTCGACAACGGATCGGCAAGCACTGGCCAACCGAGGCGGCGGATAAACTCCCATTGCTCCGATGAAACCAGAGCCGTATTTTCCCCAGCGATCAGCAAGCCCCGTGAATGGCTGAACACTCCTCGTAAAAATGCCACAGCTTCATCAGTCAGCTGCTGACCGCTTTCAAAACGGTATAGCTCTCTTTTGCTTTCATAAGGCTGTTCGAAATCAATGCCAAGCGGTTCACGGAATGGCACATTCAAATGAACCGGTCCCTTTGGCGCGGTTTCAGCCATGGCTGCTGCACGCCCCAAATGGCGCTTCAAAAACTCTAAACGGTTGCCTTGCTCCGGCAACGGCAAATCAGCTGACCACTTGACATGGGAGCCGAATAAATTGATCTGGTTAATCGCTTGCGGGGCCCCGACTTCACGAAGCTCATGCGGACGGTCTGCCGTCACGACCAAAAGTGGCACACGCGCATAATAGGCTTCGACAATCGCGGGAAAATAATTGGCTGCCGCAGTTCCTGATGTACAAATCAAAACAACTGGGCTGTTCAAAGCTTTGGCCAAACCTAGTGCATAAAACCCAGCCGATCGTTCATCTATTTGCCGATACGTCTCTATCCCTTCCTGTTTCATAAAGGCATAAGCAAGAGGCGTTGAACGCGAACCTGGACTGATAACCGCCTTTTTTACCCCTGCATGTAACAGCGAATTTGTAAAAGCTGAAACATATTCAGTTAAAAATTCACGATTCGTCATGCAAATTTCCTCCCAGTACACGAAGCATTGGGCGGAACTTCACCCATGTCTCATCATATTCGGCTTCCGGCGTAGAATCTGCCACAATGCCGCCGCCTGCGAATAAATACGCTTTATCACCATCAAGCAAAGCGGAACGGATCGCCACAGCGAATTCGCCATCGCCTTTTGCGTCGATCCAGCCGATCGGCGCTGCATAATACCCTCTATTCAAGGGTTCATACAAACGAATTAAGCTCAATGCCTGCTGTTTTGGCTCCCCGCCGAGTGCGGGTGTCGGATGTAGCGCTTCAACAAGATCCAGTAACGAACTGCCTTTTTTCAACTTGCCTTCCACCGGTGTATACAAATGTTGTATATCCCGAATTTTCATCAGCTTAGGATTTTGCGGAATACGCGGATCTGAACAATGCTCCTCAAACACGTCACCGATCATCTGGACAACATACTGATGCTCGGAACGATTTTTTGAATCATTTAATAAAGCTTGTCCCAGCGCTTCGTCCTGTTCAACGGATTGACCTCGTGGGGTAGAACCCGCCAAACAAGTAGACAATGCTCTTTGCTGCTCTACTTTAACCAGGCGCTCCGGAGTCGCCCCGAAAAAGAATTGTTCGCCAGCTTCCAGCCCGAACAAAAAGCTTTCCGGCTGTTCATTCGCTGCTTGGTAGAGGGCAGAAGCCGGTGCTAAAGCTTCCTTAAAACGAAGTTCCAGCGCTCTTGCGATAACCACCTTATCGACTTCGCCTGCTCGGATTACGTCCGTCACTTTTTCGATGGACCGCATATACTCGTCTTTCTTCAGTTCCTTTTTGTCAGAAACTTGAGGTTTTCGGTACGCTTTTGGCTCTGAAACTTGCGCGCCATGAATTAGCCGGTCACGTTCTTTACGCAACATTTCAAAATCCATAAAGCTGTTTGGCTGCTTAGTAATCAAATGGACACTGACATACGCCTGCTCTCCCTTGATAATAAGCTGAAATGTCGGCACAGCAAAATAAGCCTGCGGGAAATTTCGCCACTCGCTCGGCTGATCGTTCAAAGGATCAAATGAAAAACCGCCGAATAGCACTGGCTGAACTGCTGTCTCTTCATTAACCAATTGGGCACTCAGCGCTTTCCAGTCCTTCTGAATACTGCTGAATCGTCCTTTATAATCGTCAGCCGTAAGCACATAAGCATGTCCAAGGCCCACCATCGTAAAGGACTTCTCACGGTTCTGCCAAAACATCCGCTTGCCTTCGTATTGTTCCTGCCCAGCTTCAAAAAATGCCAGAGCAGACATGGTTGATACTTCAATTGTTTCCGTGTAAAAGCGATAGCCGCTGAAGCGATTCGCTTCCATTTGTTCAGTTGATGAATACGATTGTGAATTCACCGGATTACCTCCGTTTACTGCAGCTTCAATTCACTGCGATACATTTTATCTCTATCTTCTATCATACCCCTTTCTCCGGAATTCAGCACAACATATGCTGTAAATCTCTGCGTTTTGAAGTACAATATAGGTTGGAAAGAAATGAATAGGAGAGATAGAAATGACACATTCCATACAAGCTGATAGTGGATGGCGCGTCTGGTGGCAGCTCACCCGGCCCCATACTTTAACGGCATCTTTTGCCCCAGTATTCCTAGGGACAATGATTGCAATCCATTATACCGCTTTAAATTGGGCGCTGTTCTTAGCCATGCTGATCGCAAGCCTACTGATTCAAGCAGCAACCAATATGTTCAATGAATACTATGACTACGCCAGAGGGCTCGATACTGAAGAATCCGTTGGCATTGGGGGCGCTATCGTCCGGAATGGTGTTTCACCGAAAACCGTTCTAGTTCTGGCATTCCTGCTCTACGCTATCTCTGCTGTATTAGGACTTTATATTGCAGCTTCTACCAGTTGGTGGCTATTGGCGG
>NZ_JAPEHT010000072.1 GCF_028823615.1 Planococcus sp. A6 | reverse complement strand
TTTTTTGTATTGCGTTTTATTCGAACAAGCCTTTTTCGACGACGCGTCCCATGCGCCCAACAGTGGTTTCGGCATGGAATAGTGATTGATAGACTGCTTCTTCCGTCGATTCGATCACCCCTTGGAAAAGCGAAGCCATCACTTCATGGTCATCGCGCAATAGCCGAAAATTGGTAAAAGGCGATTGCTGCTGGTGGGGAATTGTATAGGCGGTGGAGAAGGCGATGATGATGTCCCCTGAGCCGTTATGTACATGCGTGCCGGTGCGGCCAAGTCCGATCGCCGCACGTTTGGCGAGCCGCTTCAGCTGGCGGCTATCAAGCGGTGCATCGGTGGCGATGACGATGATGACGGATCCGTCCGCCCGCTGTTCCGGAATATTTTCCGGCAGCCAATTGGCGATGGCGATTTCTTCTTTGCGCCCGAAATTGGTCAAAACGAGCGCGCCGGCCGTGAACTGTTCATCCCCGTATTCCACTGTGCGTGAAGAAGAGCCGATGCCCCCTTTGACGCCATAGCAAATCATCCCTTTGCCGGCCCCGACAGCCCCTTGTGCAAAGTCAGCGGAAGCTGTGCGAATCGCCTCGGCGGCATGAAGAGGTTCGACCGCCATCCGCCGCATCGAATTTAAATAGCTGTCATTGCATTCGCCGACAAGCAAATTCAATGAGCTGGTCGAATCGCCGATCGCTGGATTTTCAGCGAGCATATAGTCCATCGTCCCTTGCAGCACCGCCGCCACGCTGAAAGTATTGGTCAGCATAATCGGGGATTCGAGCACGCCAAGTTCATCGACCTGGATGAGCCCGGCGGTTTTGCCGAAGCCATTCAACACAAACGATGCAGCAGGCGTTTTTTGTTCGAACCAGTTGCCAGCATGCGGCAGGATCGCGGTGACACCGGTGCAGACCGATTCCTCTTCATTAATCTTTTCATTGAGTGTGACATGGCCTACTGTAACGCCCGGCACATCGGCGATGGAATTGCGTCTTTCTTTATGCATCATAATCCCCATTTCTGTTTTCCTGCATGATAGGCTACGGATTCGGATGTTGTTCAACAATGTGGAATCGAACAGCTCCACAGAATGCAGTTTTCTTTACTTGATGACCAGGACCGGCACTTTGACACGCTTTGCCACTTTATGGCTGACGCTGCCGAGCACAAATTCTTGAACAGGATTCAAGCCACGGCTGCCGATGATGACGATATCGTATGGATGTTCGTTCGCATGGGAGACGATGGCTGGCCCAGGTGCACCGTGGACAATAACGCTTTTCACACGGACGCCTGCCTGGTGGAAGATATCTTCGAAGGGCTCAAGATAATCGCGAGCGGCTTCGTCTATTTGCTCACCTGTGAGCCCGCGATTGCTTTCCTTTTCGGATTTTCCGTAATCGACGGCACAAATAATAGTCACTTTTGCTTCAGGCGTGCCTTCAACGAGCTGAATTGCATGTTGTGCGGCGCGTTTTGAGTGATCAGATCCATCAATGGCGACCAATACGTTTTGGTACATAATTCGTCTCTCCTGTTCTATGGTGTCGGTGTTTTCAATAGTATAGCATTTACTGAATTGCGAGCGGGTAGTAGCGTTTTTCATTCAAATGGGCATTTGACTGTTAGGTTGGATAGACGTATACTGAAATCAATCAAATGAAGGTTTGAATGAAAGGTGTGAACAGGATGAAAGAAGTTTGCGATATTACAAAAGTCCATCCCGAAGCGGTCGATCGGGTGCAGCAGCATATGGTTGAGCTCGATGGCGTTTCGGCTTTATTCAAAGCGCTGGCGGATGAAACGCGCCTGAAGATCGCTTATGCGCTGACGATCGAGCCTGAAATGTGCGTCTGCGACATCGCTGCAGTGATCGGTTCATCGACAGCGACAGCCTCTCATCATCTGCGGTATTTGCGCGAGCGGGATTTGGCGAAATCTGAACGCAAAGGCAAGCAGATTTATTATTCCTTATCGGATGACCATGTGCGCCAGCTTGTGACCATCGCGAATGAGCATGCGAAAGAAGGTGTTTCAGTTGAGCAAAACTTATCGTCTTGAAAATTTATCTTGTACCAGCTGTGCGGCGAAGTTCGAACAGAATATCCGCAATTTGCCGGAAGCGAAACATGTAGAGCTGAACTTCGGAGCTTCCAAACTGCGGGTCGATGGCAATGTTTCGATCGAAGAATTGGAAAAAGCGGGAGCATTCGACCATATCCGCGTCTATCCGGAAAAACAACGCGTTCCACATATACCGTTTTATAAACGGCGCCAGACGGTCGAAACGGCCATTTCGTTCGTCTTTCTCATCGCCGGCATCATCGCTTCATTCCAGCTTGGGGAGACACATCCATGGTCGATCGGCTTGTTCGGCGCATCGATGTTGATTGGCGGCTATCGAATGTTTTCCACGGGAGTGAAAAACCTCAGCCGCTTGGAGTTCGATATGAAAACATTGATGACCATCGCGATCATCGGCGCGGTTATCATCGGCGAGTGGCGGGAAGGCGCAGTTGTCGTATTCTTATTCGCCATCAGTGAAGCGCTGGAATCGTTCTCGATGAACAAAGCGCGCCAATCGATCCGTTCGCTCATGGACTTGGCCCCGTCACGTGCATTGATCCAGCGCGACGGCGAATTGATTGAACTGGAAACGGAAGACATCCGCATCGGTGACGTATTGATCGTCAAGCCCGGTCAAAAAATCGCAATGGACGGCACGGTGCTGCGCGGTGAATCGGCTGTCAACCAGGCGGCGATCACCGGCGAATCGATTCCTGCGACAAAACAGCCGGGGGATGAAGTGTTTGCCGGAACGATGAACGAAGAAGGCGCATTGGAAGTAACCGTCACCAAACGTGTGGAAGATACGACCATCGCGAAAATCATTCATTTAGTTGAAGAAGCGCAGGCGGAAAAAGCGCCTTCGCAGCAATTTGTCGACCGCTTCGCGAAATACTACACACCGGCAATTATTGCTGTCGCCTTTCTAGTCGCGCTCGTTCCGGGATTTGTCACGGGTAATTGGGAGCTGTGGGTGTATCAAGGCTTGGCCGTGCTCGTTGTCGGCTGCCCATGTGCACTCGTCGTATCGACGCCTGTGGCGATTGTCACGGCGATCGGCAATGCGGCAAGACAGGGCGTGCTCATCAAAGGCGGCATCCATTTAGAAGAAACAGGGCGTATCCAGGCAGTCGCATTCGACAAGACCGGCACTTTGACAAAAGGCTATCCGGAATTGACAGACGTATTGCCTGAAGAAGGCTATACGTCTGAGGAAGTAGTCAAGCTTGCGGCGTCAGTCGAAGCCTTGTCACAGCATCCGCTCGCACGTGCCATCACCAAACAAGCACCTGAACTGTACCCATCCGAACGCTTTCAATCCTTGACCGGCAAAGGGGTGCATGCAGAAATCGGTGGCACGCGCATCCGTGTCGGCAGCTTGAAATGGGCAGAGGAGCACGGCTTCCATGCACCGGCAGCTGCCTATGGCCTGCAGGAAAGCGGAAAATCTGCGATGGCGGTATTTTCCGGCAAGCATCTATTCGGGGTGATCGGCGTTGCGGACGCCATTCGGGAAGAAAGTCCGGCCATCATCGAGCGCTTGAAGGAAATCGGTATCAGTCGCACGATCATGCTGACAGGGGATCATCCTGCAACAGCAAAAGCGATTGCTGCGGAAATCGGCGTGACGGATATTCGCGCCGGCTTGATGCCTGAAGATAAATTAGCCGCCGTTAAAGAGCTGCAGTCAAAATATGGCCGCGTAGCGATGGTCGGTGACGGCATCAACGACGCACCGGCACTCGCAGCGTCCGATATCGGTATAGCCATGGGCGGAGCCGGAACGGACGCAGCGCTGGAGACAGCGGATATCGCCTTGATGGCGGATGATTTGGAGAAACTTCCATATACCATTCGACTAAGCAGAAAAACTTTGCGTATAATAAAGGAAAATATCATCTTTGCACTGGCACTGAAAATCTTGGCTCTGCTATTGATCATTCCAGGCTGGCTCACTTTATGGATCGCGATTTTTGCGGATATGGGGGCTACGCTATTGGTCATCTTGAATGCATTGCGCTTGGTAAAAGTCCAGAAGTAAGAGGCGTTTGGAGGTTGCGATTTGAAGTTAACAGAATGGACCATGGAAGAGCACGAGAAATTGATCGAGTTTATGACGACCAACTCATGGCCTTATCATGGCCACGAACACCCGGTGCGCGCTTTGATCGAAAAGACGATCGTAGAAGGTGGCTATAAATCGGATCAGGTGAAGACCTTTTGGATTGAAAGCGATGAAGGTGAGCAAGTGGGCTTGGTAAAAATCTTCGACCTGCAGGATGAGATTCCGTTATTCGATTTGCGGATTGCCGATTCTTACCGTGGGCAAGGCTATGGCCCGAAAGCATTGCGCATGATCGCTGATTTCGTCTTTTCCTTACCGGAGAAGAAAATCCGCCTAGAAGGCCATACGCGCCACGATAATTTTGCGATGCGTAAAGCGTTCGAACGAACCGGTTTCGTGAAGGAAGCGCATTTGCGCCAAGCGTGGTTTTCGCCGAAACAAAACCGTTACCATGACGCGGTAACTTACGGGATGACCCGTGAAGACTGGGAAGCGGGTGTGACGACGCCTGTCATGTGGGATGACGCGGTCAAAGCGCCAGCAGAACCCCCTTTTAATCCGTTGTTGCTGGAATTTCCGGAAACATTCGAATCAGAGCGTTTATTGATCCGTGCACCGAAAAGGGAAGATGCCGTGCTTAGTTTTGAAGCAGTGCGCCACTCATTGGAAGCGCTGCGCCCGTGGATGCCATTTGCGCAACACGAGCCGAATCTTGCGGAAATGACGGCGAATTTGATTCAAGCGGAAACTGATTTCACGTTGCGCAAAGACCTGCGGCTGCATTTCTTTGATAAGAACAGCGGACAGTTCATCGGTTCAAGCGGCTTGCACCGCATTGACTGGGAAGTGCGCAAATTCGAAATCGGCTATTGGGTGGACAGCCGCTTTGAAGGAAAAGGCTATGTAACGGAAGCGGTAGAGCGCATCACGCGTTTTGCATTCGAAGAGTTGCAAGCGAACCGCGTCGAAATCCGCTGCGACCCGGACAATGTGCGGAGCCGTGCAGTAGCGGAGCGTCTTGGCTTTGAACTCGAAGGCATTTTGCGTAAGGACAGTCTGTCGAGACATGACGGAAAAATCCGCGATACATGCGTCTATGCGAAAGTGAGAGCATGAAAAAACCCCGTGAAAGCAGATTGCTCTGCTTTCACGGGGTTTTTAGGGTCCGGTGTTTATCTAAACACCTTTCCTGCCTGTCACTAAGTTAACGATCAAGACGATTGCTGCGATGATCAAAAGAATGTGAATAAGTCCGCCTGCTACGTCTAATAAGAATCCGATCACCCATACCGCAAGAATTACTACCAAAATAATCCAAAGAATACGTCCCATGTTTTCCACCTACCTCTCGGCTACATCTATTTTTTGTGTTATATCTATCATTACCCTGAGCGAAAATCCGCTAAACCTTTCATCGTCCGTTCAATGTCGCTTTAATGAATGTTGGAAAATTGCCTTTATTCGGCGCATTGAAAACGCGCATGCGAAGCGCCCGTGCTCAGTTGTTCACAAGGCAGCAGTATAGTAAACTGAACATAGCGACGCGAGGGAGGAACGGAATTTGCCTACTCCAAGTATGGAAGACCATATTGAAATCATTTATTCATTAATAGAGCAAAAAGGGTACGCACGCGTCTCGGATATTGCCGAGGCGCTATCGGTGCTGCCATCATCGGTGACGAAGATGGTGCAAAAACTCGATAAGGATGGCTATTTGATCTACGAACGCTACCGAGGGCTGATGCTGACGCCTAAGGGGCAGAAACTCGGCAAGCGCTTGCTGCAGCGCCATGATTTGCTTGAGCAATTTTTGCGGCTGATCGGTGTGGATGAAGATAAAATCTACGGCGACGTTGAAGGAATCGAGCACCATTTGAGCTGGAATTCCATCGACCGTATCGCTGACCTGGTCCAGTTGCTTGAAGAAGATAAGGGCATAGCGGAAAAATTGAAGAAATTAAGCAATGAGCAAAAAAATAACTAACCCAAATAGAAGGAGGTATGCAGCATGGCTTTGCATCCAGGATTGAAAGCATTATTGCACATAAAAGACCGTTCCACTTCCCAGTGGATCTTAACGGATGGTTCCGGGGATGAAGTGACAATGAACGCATCGGAAATTGAAGAAGGACAAGAGGTAGGCGAGGAGATTGAAGTCTTCTTGTACCGCAACCGCCAAGGCGGCATTTCCGCCACGCCGATGATCCCGCATATTTTGCCGAGTGAATATGGCTGGGCTAAAGTATTGAAGGTTTCACCGCGAGAAGGCGCAGTGGTCGATATCGGAACGACACGCGAAGTTTACGTCCTGCCTGCTGATTTACCGCCGGTGCAGGAACTATGGCCAGCTCAAGGCGACCATATTTTCATGACGCTTCGCACAGACCGCTACGGTGATCTATACGGGCGTTTAGCGACAGAAGAAAAGGTGCTTGAACTTTGTGAGCGTGCGCCTGCTGAAGTCTATAACAAAGATTTGAAAGCACGCGCTTACCGCTTGCTGCCAGTCGGCTCATTCATGCTGTCGGTGCCGGAAAACTACCGTGTCTTTGTCCATGAAACAGAGCGCGAAGCGGAACCGCGCCTCGGCGAAGAAAAAACGGTGCGCGTCATCGATGTCAAAGACGACGGCACGCTCAACGGGTCTCTCTTGCCGCGCAAACAGGAACGCCTGTCGGATGATGCGGAAGAGATCCTGCGCTATTTGGAAAATGCAGGCGGCCAAATGCCGTTTACGGACAAATCGTCGCCCGATGAAATCATGGAAATGTTCGGCATGAGCAAAGCGGCATTCAAGCGTGCGCTCGGCCGTCTTTACAAAGAACGCCGCATCGTGCAAGAAGACGGCTGGACAAAATTGCTCGGGTAAGGAACCTTTCTGCCTCAAATGCGTACTAATATTTGAAGAAAGGGGCAAAAAAAGATGAAAAAAACAATGACACTTGCCGCTTTGGCGCTTGCCTTCGTGTTGGCTTTTGCCGGCGCAGCATCCGCGAATGTCGGGATAAATGAGAAATTCGGCTTGCCGATCGTCGTCTACGGAGGCGATTTGTCTGCAGATGAAAAGGCGCAAGTCGCTGAAAGCCTGGACGTTGCAGGAGAAGCTGAAGTGGAAGAAATTGAAGTAACTGGGCAGGACCTGGTCAAATACATCACAGACGGTGACGCGCGTGCGCGTATGTATTCCTCTGCCAAGATTACACGCACTGACGAAGGTGAAGGCCTGGTCATCGAAATCGCCACGCCCGACAATATCACCCAAGTGACGACAGAAATGTACGCCAATGCCATGCTGACGGCCGGCATTGAAAACGCCACCGTGGAAGTGGCTGCGCCGAAAGCGGTAACGGGGCATTCTGCGCTTGTCGGGATCTACAAAGCCTATGAAGTGAACGGGGAACAGCTCGACCCTGAGCGGACGGATGTCGCCAACGATGAATTATCCGTCGCTACGGAATTATCCGAAGGTGGCGTTGACCAGGAAAAAGTCAGCGAATTGCTGACAGAAATCAAAAAGCAGATTGCTGAGCAGAATCCGGCAACACGTGAAGACGTGGAGCAGATTGTCGAAGAGCAATTGAGCCGCCTTCAGATCGAATTAAGCCCTGAAGACCGCCAATTGCTGGTCGATTTGATGGACCGCATCCGTCAGCTCGATATCGATTTCTCGAAATGGTCGACTGAACTTGAAGATTTGAGCAAGACGATTGAAGACAAAATCGGCACAATCGTCAACGATGAAGGGTTTTGGGAAAGCGTTAAACAGTTTTTCCGCGATCTGGCCAATACCGTTCGCGGTTGGTTCAACTGAGCCATCTTTGCGCAATGATGAAGTTTTAAATAAAAGTATAGAAAACAATGCTGTCCTGGGAAATCATGAAAATGGTTTCCTGGACAGTTTTTTTGCGTTTCATCAGCTTGACCGCAAAGCAAAAACAGCAGTCTTGCAGAAAAACGGTATGAAATGATAAACTAAAAGTAATAATCTCGAATTCGAGATAAAGAAAGGGTGCTTTTCATGCAAGTTGCAGGCATTCACCACGTTTCGGCCATTACAGCCAACGCAGCTAAAAACCATGACTTCTTCACGCGCATTCTTGGGATGCGCCTCGTCAAAAAAAGCGTCAACCAGGATAACCCGTCTTCCTATCATCTGTTTTATGCAGACGCAGTAGGAACACCGGGAACCGATATGACTTATTTTGATATTCCGATGGCAGGCAGGACCTATCCGGGTGTTACTTCCATCAGCCATACAGGCTTCCGCCTCCCATCAAGCGAAGCACTTGATTATTGGTTGGAGCGTTTCCATGAGTTCGGCGTCCCGCACAGCGAAAAAACACAGCGCTTCGGCCGGGATACCGTGGAATTTCAGGATTTTGAAGGGTCTCGCCTGATGCTTGTCGTCGACAATGGAGAAGGTATTCCGTTTGGTGAGCCTTGGACACAAGCGAGTGTTCCGGAAGAGTTCGCGATCCGCGGACTCGGGCCTGTCAGGCTGACGGTGCGGAAAGCGGAGCGTACAGCAAAGGTGTTGACGGATATTCTCGGGTTTTCCAAAGCTGGTGCTTATGCGCCCGAAGTGGAAGGGCAGCCCGAAATTCTCGTCTTCTCAACAGGAGAAGGCGGCCCTGGCGGCGAAATACATTTAGAGGAACGCTCAGACCTCCCGCCGGAGCGTCCTGGCCGGGGAAGTGTCCATCATGTAGCGTTCCGCGTGAAAACTTACGAAGAGTATAATCAGTGGAACGAATATTTGCGTGCCAATGGCTTCCAAACTTCGGGTGAAGTGGATCGCTATTACTTCAAAGCGATTTATTTTAGGGAGCCGAACGGGATCCTGTTTGAGTTATCGACAGATGAGCCTGGCTTTGCGACTGATGAAAACGCAGACGAGCTTGGTGAAGGTTTGGCCTTGCCGCCATTCCTTGAGCCAAGACGCAAGGAAATCGAAGACTCTCTCCGCCCCTTGAAGATCAACCGCTAGCTGGCGGTGAAGCTTTAAGCCGCAGAGGGTGTCGACTCGCTTGCACAGATTAAGTGGAACATAAGGAGGAATTGGATCGATGGAATTGAAATTTACAGAACTTGGACATGATGAATTCGCTTTTCGCGAAACAGACGGCGAGACGGTGAAAGCTGAAATCACGTGGACACAAATGGCTGATTTGATGGTCATGGAATATACTTATGTCGAAGAAAGCCTGCGCAATCAAGGGCTTGCCAAGAAACTGGTCGACCATGCAGCAGCTTACGCGCGTGAAAACCAGTTCAAGATGCAGCCGGTTTGTTCATATGTAGCAGAAACGTTTGAACGTTCTGATGAATATAACGATGTCAAAGCCTGATCCGCCAAACCACATAGCAAGACGCAAAAAAAGCAATCCGTCTCCTCTTTTGGGATGGATTGCTTTTCTATGTATTGATGAATGTTTGACTCATAGGCTCACTCCTTCTTACAGGCTTGTCATGAAGAACACGATGGCTGTAAGGATAGATGCGCCGCCTACTCCGTACATGAAATCTGCTTGGTTAAAAATTAGTTTATTTTCCATTTTTTAGAACCCCTTTTATAATTTGTCTTTTGTTGCTGATAGTAATAAAATACCCAGCTTGATAAAGGTTAAACAAGTTTTAATAAGTTTTTAGCGGGAATTAAAGTAATGCGAAACTTAAACGGCATGAAAGCGTATGTATGAGGGTAGAACCATAATAAGGAAAGCGGAGAGGCTACGCGCAATGTGGAATATCCACTGCAGCGGAGTGTCCGAAACAGAAATAGGAGGGTTTTTATGAATCAGACACCAGAGAATTACGGGTCCATCAAAAGAACAGGGGAAAAGGCTCTTGGCATCATCGGTTCCATTTTTAACGTTATCGGCATTATCCTATCGATCATTGTCATCACCAGCTTGAGTGGTTTTGAAGGCAGCCAGATGCAGATGCAATTGGAAGAGGAAATCCGCAATGATCCAAACTTGACGAATCCAGGAGATGTCGAGATGACCATGGACATGGTCAATTCATTCGTACAAGGATTTGATGTGCTTGGCTGGATCGTCGTCGCATTATTGGTTGTGAGTACAGTATTCGCCATTTTGGCCATCACGAAACTGAAATCTTTTGATACGGCAAACACGGCCGGCATTTTCTTCATCCTTGCCGGAATCTTCGCCGGGATCTTGTCACTGACGTCCATCCTCTTCTACATCGCTGCGATCATGTGCTTCGTGCGCAAGCCGCCGCTACGTGAAGATGAATTGATGGGCCGCAGCAATGAACCAGTTACAAGCAATGATACGGTGACACGTGAAGACGACACGCCGTACCGCCCGTTATAAGAATAGGAAATTTAAGACTTAACTAAACAAAACCCCCTCGAAGCGAATTCGAGGGGGTTTTTGAGTGTCTATAGATTTATTGCGCTTGGCCAGAAAGGTCGAAAACATATTTAGCTGTCTGAAGAGGGTGACCTTCAAACAATTCCTCGAACTCTTCAAGCAAGAGGAAGCCGTTAGCTTCGTAGAAGTTGCGGCCTTTTTGGTTTTCGCTTTCAACGTAGACGAATAATTGCTGCCCGCCTTTTAAGCGCGACAAGCCGTCCGATAGCAATTTCTTGCCGAAGCCCGAACGCTGGTGCTCAGGCTTCATGTACATAGCGATCAATTCGGCATCGCCGTCTTCATCGACTTTCGTGAAGTTCGCGAAGCCCACAGCTTGCCCGTCTTGTTCGGCAAGCAGGAGAATCGTCCGCTCCATGCGCATTTCGAGCATCGGGGTTGAATAAGATTGCTCCAAAAACTTCTGTTGTATGGGAGATGGAATGATCCCTTCGTACGTATCATTCCAGCTGATGTGAGCGATTTCCCGTACAGATTCGATATCTGCCGGTGTACCTGTGCGAATCATGCGATCACCTCTGGAATTATTTTTGCTATCATATCAAACTCTAGCCTGAATAGCCATTGATGTGGAATAATGAAATCACAGGAGGCGATTGATTATGGCGTGGAAAAGTTATCAATTTGACGACTTCACAGCACAAGCATTATACAATATATTGAAGCTTCGTGTCGAAGTATTTGTTGTAGAACAGAATTGCCCGTATCCGGAATTGGACGGCTTGGATGAAGTCTCAACCCATATCGTGTACGAAGAAGACGGCAAGGTGCTTGCCTATGCCCGGCTGGTGCCGGCAGGGAAAAAATACGATGTGCCATCGATCGGCCGCGTCATCGTCCGGAAAGAGGCGCGTGGCCGCGGGCTGGCAAAAGAACTCCTCGAGCGCTCTATCCGCTATATTGACGAACAATGGGAAGAACCGGAGATCCAATTGCAAGGGCAAGAGTATTTGAAAGATTTTTATGGCTCATTCGGTTTTGAAGCGATTTCGGAAGTTTACGATGAGGACGGCATCCCGCATATCGATATGAAGCGATCTGCGGCCGAAACAGCTGGATGATTCATGATTAGCTTTAGGCGATTAGGGTAAACAAGGAATAACAAGAAAAGTAAAAGGAGTGCTGCAAATGGCTAGGAAAAAAGGTGGCGGCAGAGGCTTGCTTTTGGCAGGGCTAGCAGCCGGTGCATACGCATATTTCAAAAAATCGGAAAACCGCGAGAAAGCAACTGTTGCATTTAATGACGTGAAAGCGAAGGTGAACGAGTATATGGAATCCCAAAACTTAGACCAGAACAAAAACCAGCAAGACCAAAAGACTGAAGGATTGGACAAGACCGACCTGCAGGAAAACAAGATGACGGCAGAAGGCGGAACACAAGCAACTGTCCAGTACTACAATGAAAAAGAACAGAAAGAAAAGAAGGAAGCTAACGACGATGTGAAGCTTTCGTCAAACGATGATAGCGAAGAAAAATCGGAGAATACCGATTCGGTTTCAGCCGAGCCGCGTTTGAATACCGATAAACTGTAAACTTCAAAAAGACNTGCCGAGGCGGTCTTTTTTCATGGCCAAGAAAATCAACGTTCGAGCGTCAGCCAATTGGCCAAGGCGATCGACAGCAATAGCGAGCCGCTGAACAGGAAACCGCCGTCTGCAGTGAGTGCCAAAGCCCCGGTCACTCCGGACCCTGCAACGACCCCGATTGAGAAAAAGGCGTAAAAATAGCCGTAAGCACGCCCTCTTGACGCGGGTTCTGTGGCATCGATCAATAAGGAATTGATCGAAGGGAACAACAGCGCGAAACCGAATCCATACGTACACATTGCCGCATATAATAGCGGTTCTGTTGAGATATTGGCGAGTGCGAACAACGAAGTGCCCATGACCGCAAAGCCAATGATTAACGTGATGATCGGGCGCACGGCATCGAACAGCCGGTTGATCGGCAATAGGAAGACCAGGATGGCCGCTAAACCGAATGCACTTAGCAATAAGCCGCTCAGCTGAGTGGGAAACCCGAGCGCTTCCACTTTAAGCGGTAACATATAAGCGAGCACGCCTTGGGAGAACATCAGGAAGAACGCGCCTGAAAACGATCGCCAAAGCCCCGCGTTCCATTGGAAAGCTGGGCGTTTGGTAGGTGAACGATGCGTTTGCTTGTTCACTTGATGTGTCCGCAACAGGAAGAACGCAGCAAACGCGAACAAGCCGATCAAGGTGCCCGTGACGGCCATGGTCTCTGGGACGCTGCCGCGGCTTGTATAAATCGCTCCGTAAGCGGGGCCGATGATTGCCGCAAGCCCAACGAAGGCGCCAGAAATCGCTGCATTTTTACCGCGGCGGCTATGATCGGTGCGGTTCGCTAAATAAGTGAACGCGGCCGGTACCGTCAACCCGGCCGCTAAGCCATGTAAAAAACGGATGGCGAGGAGGCTGTAAGGGCCGTCCGCCAAACCGTAGATGAACAGCGCCGCACTTGTCGAAGCAAGCCCCGTCAGCAAGATGGCAAAAGGCCCTTTGCGGTCGGAGAAGATACCTGAGATGATATTGCCGAATGTGTTCGACAATGAGTACATCCCGACAGCAAGCCCTGCCAAAAACGGTCCCGCACCGAGTGATACGGCAAACGGGCTGATGATCGGCAATTGGGCAAATAAATCGAAAAATGCGAAGAAGATGATAAGATAGATGAAAAAGCGCAAGGGGGTCCCCAACTTCCTTTAAGATGTGATGATGTATAGCACTTCCAACTTTAGCGGCGCATTTGTCACCAGGGCCGGAGCAGGCGCCTGATTGAAATGAAATAAATGCGGCAAGGTGGATTACATTCCGCGATGTTTAGGGTATTGAAATACATGACCTTATTATAGCACCGGAGGGGAAAAGATGAAAAAAGCGATGTTCATATGGAATCCTTCCTCAGGGAAGGAAAAAGCGGCAGATTATAAAGATTTTGCGGAAAAGACATTAATTGAGATGGGCTATGAAGCCGATATGCGTGAAACGACAGGTCCGGGAGATGCCACGCTCTTTGCTGAAGAAGCCTGCGAAAAGCACTATGACCTCGTTGTGGCGATGGGCGGGGACGGGACGATAAACGAAGCGGTGTCGGGTTTGGCGGAAAAAGAACATGAACCGCTTTTCGGATTGGTCCCGCTCGGCACAGTCAATGACTTCGCCCGTGCGCTCGGCATTTCATTGGATCCGGAAGAAGCGATCGAAGGTTTGAAAACTGGACGTGAAAAACGTGTGGATATCGGAAAAGTGGGGGATCAATACTTCATGAATATCCTGGCAATCGGTGAAATTGCCGAATCCACCTATGAAGTGGAGCCTGAACAAAAGACCAAGCTCGGGGCTTTTGCTTATTTCGTCGAAGGCGTCAAAGCAGTCACTTCCGATGAAGTTACGACATTTGTCATCGAACATGACCATGGCACCTGGGAAGGGGAGGCGAAGCTCGTCCTGGTGGCATTGACCAATTCGGTGGGCGGGTTTGAAAAGCTGGCGCCGGAAGCATTGACCGACGACGGTCTGCTCCATTTGTATATTGTCGAAAATGCTGCGCTTCCGGCATTTGTCCGCATGGCGACGGCTTTGGTGCGTGGCAAATTCGAAGAAGATCCGTCGGTGGAAGCCATCCATACGAAGCGGGTCTCGATCCGTACGAGCGAACCCTTGTCGTGTAATATCGACGGCGATGAAGGCAGCACCACGCCATTTGATATTGAAATCATGCCGCGCCACATACGGGCGGTCGTTCCTGGGGAAACCGACTAAAAATGTCCCAAATGTCGCAGGGTACATTCAATCGGATATAAATGCAGCACAGAACAGGCCGTGTATCATCGACGGCCTGTTTTGAATTTTTTGTAAAAACATTGGAAATTGGAACTTTTTCGTCGCTGAAACGTACAGTTAAGTGTATAATTGGTTTTAACTGTTACCGATGTCATATGTTTGAAAAATAAATTAGCTCAATTTACTTAAAAACTTGTAAATTTATCTGTAAAACGCTATTATTATTATTTATTCAAGCAGTTCATTAAATGAATAAGTTCGTTAAATTTTTTACATAGAAAGCCGGGGAGAAGATGAATATACTCGAAACACCATCCATTCAGGAAACTATTTCCAGAATCTTTATGAACGAAACGGAAAACGTCGCGCAGCTGGAGGGGCTCGAACGTTTTTTTGAAGTGGAGACTCAATTAATGCACGAAATCCACAACCTGGAGAAAGACCGTGCCAAAGAAACATTGCGTGAATTGATCGACATGCTCGCCCTTCATGCAGGAAAAGACATCATCCGTACCGTCCGCAATTATTACATCATTTTATCGTCCGTCATGGCACGTAAATTGTATGAAATGCGCGTACCGCCGAAAAAAGCGTTCGCTTTCAATGCGGCTTGTGTCGAATTGGTCGATAAGCATATGAACGATTCGGAATTCATGTATGTTGCCGATGAACTGATCGAGTTTTTTACATCGATCATCTCGGAACGCAAACAGCCGTCATTCGGCCACCAAACCGTCAACAAAGTCGTCATTTTCATCAACGACGAAGTGGAGCGCGACTTGTCGGTAGAGGAGATCGCCAAACACTTCAATATTTCGACCAGCCACCTGTCGCGCATTTTCCGCGAACATGCAGGGATTACATTGGTAGAATACTTGAACGTGCGGCGTGTGGAAGAATCGCAATATTATTTGCGCCATTCCAATAAAGGGATTTCGGAAATCTCCAAGCAGTTCCATTTCTGCAACCAGAGCTATTTCACGCGGATCTTCAAAAAATATACCTCGGTCACGCCGAAGCAATTCCGCGACAGCCAGCATATCCCTTATTTCCGCTATACCTTGCCGAATGCCAAGTAAAGGAGAAGCAATTCTCCTTTTTTCTTATGCCTAATTTTTGTCACAAGAAATGAAAAAAGCAGCCAGTCCCGGGACAGTGCATTGAATTTTTGCGGTCATATCGTTATACTTCTTAGTAGTCCAAAAAGGTGAAGGTGACAAACGTGAAAAAGAAACTTACATTACTGCTCATGCTTGCGGCAACGATCGCTTTCTTGAGCGGCTGTTCAGCAGTTGAAAACAAAGAAGGATTTTTCTACACGATTTTTGTAGCGCCATTTGATTTTTCGCTCGATTATTTAGGCAACCTCTTCGGGGGAAGCTACGGCATGGCGATCGTGGTCATCACGATCATCATCCGCCTCGTCTTGATGCCGTTCATGCTGCGCACGTATAAGCGCCAGCAAGGCATGAAAGTGAAGATGGATAAGATGCGCCCGGAAATGGAAGACATCCAGAAGCGCTTGAAGGAAACAAAGGATAAAGAAGAGCAAATGAAGCTCCAGCAGGAAATGATGGGGCTGTATAAGAAACATGACGTCAATCCGCTCAATATGGGCTGTTTGCCGGTCGTCATCCAGATGCCGATCATCATGGGCTTGTATTTTGCGATTCTCTATTCGCCGGATGTGCGTTCGCATGAATTCCTCTGGTTCAACCTCGGTTCGCCGGATATTGCCATGACGCTGATTGCGGGTGCGGTGTACTTCTTCCAGGCGAAAGTGTCGCTATGGACCATGCCGGAACAGCAGCAGAAACAGATGAAATTCTTCATCTACCTGTCTCCGATCATGATCATGTTCATCTCGTTCACATCGATGGCTGCACTGCCAGTCTACTGGGCAGTCGGCGGGATCTTGTTGATCATCCAAACGTTCATCGGCCGGAAATTCTATTCGGAACATCCGGAAAAAGCGTTGGAAGCTGTTGAAGAAACTGAAACAGCCGACAAGAACAAATAAACAAAAAAGCCGGCGCAACTGCCGGCTTTTTTTCAGGAGAGATCATTATGAATCCAAAGGTTTTGCAAGGCGTGTTGATTTTACTACTCAGCATATTGGCGATCGGCTTCCTGTTCATGGGCAGCATGGAAATTGCCGTATTGTTCATGACGCTCTTGTTCGTCTTGACGAACACGTTCCGCTATAGACAAATGAAAGAGCGCGGCATGGACCGGGAAGCAAAATGGATGAAAGGCATGGCAATCATCTTCGTCGTTTTGTTCTTCGTCGTTCTTGGCACGATTTTCATCTAATGAAAAAAACAGCACAGGCTAATTAGCCTGTGCTGTTTCTGTATGATGGTGTTTATCTTTTTTGCGTTCTTCCAGAAGAAAGTCCAACTGACTCATGAGGGTCAGCAGGTCATGCTTTGATATCTCTTTCAAAATTCCCAGCTCCCTTAACAGTTATGCCAAATTATTCGCAGCAGTGGCGGCCGTTAAGGGGGTCAGAAAATTATTTCTAAATATTTTTAATAAGCGA
>NZ_JAPEHT010000071.1 GCF_028823615.1 Planococcus sp. A6 | reverse complement strand
CCTGTTTTTATTTTACACGTACGAACCGCATCATCACTTGTTCAATAATGATGGCAATGATGGTCCCAGTTATCAAGCCATTTGATAAAATAGCCGCGACAGCTGAAGGCAGCCCGGCCATGCTTTCTGTCGGGATGAACATCAAACCAACACCTGTCATTAGGCCAAAAGCCGCCACTTTATAAGATCGTTTGCGGTTGGGCTCCGCTTCAAGCGCGTTGAAAGCCATTTCCACCATTTTGGAGAAAATCGCAAAGATGACTGCATAGGCAACCGGAGCCGGCAAGGAAGCGAGAACAGCCATCAATTGAGGAAACAAACTGATGCCCGTGACGATGACACCACCAAAGATGAATGGGCGCAGCCCGGGAGTCCTTGTCGCACTGACAAACCCAGCTGCACCGGAAATCGGCACAGGGCCGACAGAAGAAAATAGCCCCGCAAGCAGATGGTTCAGCCCTGATGCGACTGATGCCTGCTTCATACGGTCTTCTGTCTGGATCGAGAAGGCGTTTTTCAGCAAGCTTTCCATGACGTGGACCGAAGCCATCATGTTGGCGATGAGCAATACGGTCAGGAACAAAGTCGTTACCAGCATGCCCCCGTCAAAGACGAGCGGGCCAAAGACCAGCATGTCCGGGAATGTTATCCATGCCCCGCTAGTTTCAGGAATGCTCGGCGCTTTGCCGATAGCCCAAAACAGCAGCCACCCAAAAGCGATGGACAGGAGTACTGAATAGCGGCTGATGAACGCTGAACGGTGAAACATGAAATAGAAAGTGATTAAAATGACCGCGACCGCTGCCAGCAGCACCCATACATCCAATAAATCCCCTTCCGATGAAATGCCGAACAGGCCTTTCATGATCGATTCACTAATCTGCAACACGAGCAGCAGTAAATAGATAAACGTGACGGTTGGAGTGAAAAACTGTTTCAGCTTATCCACTACACCCGTGACAGCGAAAACAATAAATAGAATACCGCTATAGAACAAGCCGCTTTGCAATACTTGCAAGGATTCTTCAGCAGTTGAATACAACACGCCGACAAGTCCGGCGTAGACGATAAACACGCCCCACCATAAACCGGCTGGCCCTTCGTTGATTGGCAAACGGTGGCCAATGAAGGCCTGGATCAGGCAGGCGATGCCGAGGACGAAGATGGTGCGCTGCAAGAACAGCGCGGTGTCGGCAGTGTCCATACCGAAAATGCTTGCGATGGCGATGGGAGCTGCAATGGATGAAGCGATGAGAAAAATCGCCCATTGCAAGCCGCCCGCTAAATTTTTTGTCATGAGGCAACTCTTTTCATATAAAGTATTGTTTCAGTCTACACATTCCACTAAATAGAAAAAGCCCTGAAGCGTCAGGGCTTTTCCGTTGGCTGGCCGTTTGTATCCCGCGGCTCATCCGGTGTATTCGGATTTTCTTGTCGATCTGCTTGCGCTTGTTCATCAGACTCTTTCCGCGTTTCACCGCGGTCGTAAATCACCGGGTATCCTTGCTCGTTCAATTTTTTGACTTGCTTCCGCGATGCTTTCGTCAACAGGCGGACGATCAGGATCGATAGGATGAAAATGATGACGACCGAGATGATTCCCGGAATATATTCTGATTTATCTTCAGGAAAATAGAGAAAGTCCATAACATTACTACCACCTTTAAACTTCAAGTTTCACTAGTATTATACATGAAGCCGAGCGGTTGTTGCCGCCGGTCAGGTGAACATTTCATGGCAATCGGACAGCATTCGATACCGCTTGTTTTAGGATTTCGTAAGAACGCACGCGTTTTTCCTGGTCGTAAATATAGGAAACGGCCATCAATTCATCGATTGGCAATGAACCAGCGAAACGGCCGATTTGTTCTCCCAATTGCTCGGCATTCCCTTTGAACGTATAGCGCGCCATCGATTTGACCATCGCTTCTTCTGCATAGCTCCAGCGGCCATCCATCGTCTCGACAGGCGGCATCAATGGATTTTTCGTGCCGCGGACGACGTTCAAGTAAAACTGGTCGCTCGACGTCGAAAGCTGCTCCGCTTCTTCTGCACTTTCGGCCCCGACTACATTCACACAAGCGATGACATACGGTTCTGACAATGTATCGGAAGGCTAACGCGGCTGCGATAGATGGCGACTGCCGACTCCAGCTGCTGCGGGGCGAAATGCGCCGCAAACGCATACGGCAAGCCGAGTTTCGCCGCGAGCACGGCACTCGATGTACTCGAGCCTAGGATGAATAACGGTACTTCCGTCTCTACGCCTGGATAGGCTTTCACGGATTCCTGCGCTTCAAGTGGCCCCAGGTAACGCTGCAGCTCTTCGACATCTTCAGGAAATTGGAACGCAGTTTCCTGCGTCGTCCGGCGAAGTGCGCGGGCGGTTTGCATATCCGTTCCCGGTGCGCGCCCAAGACCGAGATTCACGCGTCCGGGATGCATCGTCTCAAGTGTACCGAATTGTTCGGCGACGACAAGCGGCGTATGGTTCGGCAGCATGATGCCACCGGAGCCGACTTCGATTGTCTCGGTCGCTTCGAGCACTTTGGAAATGAGAATCGACGTCGCGGAACTCGCGAGCGTCGGTGTATTGTGATGCTCGGACAGCCAGAATCGTTTATAGCCGAACTGCTCGGCATGGCGAGCGAGGTTTTTCATATCTTCGAACGCTTGCACCATCGGAAAGCCTTGGCGTACTGGCACCAGATCCAGGATGGATATTGCAAGCTCTTTTGTTTGTTGTGTCATGTGTCAACTTCCTTTCATCCAATTCGGATGATATAAGGATAGGAGGAAATTCCTTCAAATTCAAACTATCTGCTCTGCTTATAATTGATAGCTTTTGCCGATTTCAGCGAACGCTACATCTCCGCTGTAAGTTTTCTTCGCTTCCGCAAGGATTTCGGACAATTCGCCGTACTGAGGCAAATGGGTCAACAGCAGCTGTTTGGCTGAAGCTTCTGAGGCGAGTTTCCCCGCCTGGCTGCCGCTCATGTGACCTTGGATGATGCCGAGGTATTTTTCGTATAAATTCGATTCTGCGACGAGCAAGTCAGCGGATTCAGCAAATGACACGAGTTCGTCTTTCCATGCCGTGTCAGCCGTGAAGACTGCTGTCCGCTCCCCATTCGTAAAGCGCATCGCCAGGCAGTAGACAGGATGGTCTGTCTCACAGAAGGTCACTTGGAACGGCCCCAGCTCAAGTGTGTCACCCGCCTGGATCGCACGCCCTTCCGTCACGCCTTTATAGGACAATGCAGTGAATCCTTCTTCATCTTTATCATGCGCATAAATTGGCAAAGGTACCTCCCATTCCTTCAATTGCATGCCGACCATCGCCGCATGCTGCAAGACGCCAATATCCGCCACGTGGTCGGGGTGGTAATGGCTGATGACGACCGCATCGATGTCTTTCAATTCTGTGTAGTTCTGTACCGCTGCGACCACCCCGCTACCGCAGTCGAGCAGGCAGCGGTAGCCGTCCTGTTCGATCAAATAAGCGCAGGTCGCTTCGTTTTTGTTCGGGTAGCCGCCCCAAATCCCGATTGGCGTAATTTTCATGGTCACCACTCCTCCAGTTTTCCCCAGTATATCATTTCAACACACGCCGCATAGTTTAAGAGTTTAGGCACGTGGTATATAGGAAGTAAGAAGAAAATATTGGAGGGATTCGTTTTGGTAATTAAACTATCAGTCGAAAACGCAGTGCAAGCAAAAGCAGAAATTGAAAAGCTTGAGTCACAAGGATTCACGCATGACGACATCTATATTTTCGCGCATGACCCGAAACGCACGAAAGACATCACCAAAGCACTTGATACAGAGTCAGTAGGCATGAAAGAACAAGGCTTTCTCGACAGCATGAAAAACATGACTTCTTCACGCGGAGATGAATTGCGCGCGAAATTAGAAGCAGCCGGCCTTACTAAGCAAGAAGCAGATGAGTATGAAGAAGTTCTAGACACAGGAAAATTGGTAATCGTGGCCAATAAAGACCATTGATGATCACCTAAAATCCCGCACAGCATAGGGCTGTGCGGGATTTTTTTGTCAGCTATTATTTACTTTCCACAAAATGCTATATCACAAATATTATTTAGCTACATAGCCCTTACTGAATAACTAGTAAAATACTCTTGTTTTCCGAATTAGGTTTGTGAAAACGTTTTAATTTTGCTATATTTGAAAAAGGTTAATTTTCAAATAAGTAAATTTGCACGCTTAATGAGGGGGAGCAAGATGTTTAAAAGTATCAAAATGGGCAGCGCCTTTATCGGCATCATTGTCGGTGCCGGTTTCGCTTCCGGGCAGGAAATCCTGCAGTATTTCACCAGTTTTGGAATGATGGGAACTGTGGCAGCAGTGATCGCCACCGCATTTTTTGCTTATCTCGGGATGAGCTTGACGCGCCTCGGCAGCCGCATGCGTACCACTTCCCACAAAGAAGCCATTTTCGGCATCAGCGGCCGATTGATCGGTACCATTGTCGATTACATCATTATTTTGACTTTATTCGGCGTAGGGGTTGTCATGATCGCTGGAGCCGGTTCGATTTTCTCCCAGCAATTCGGCTGGTCAGCTGCTCTGGGCAGCACGGTCATGGCCGTCTTGATCATCTTGACGATCATGTTGAATGTCCAAAAAGTCATCAACATCATTGGGAGCATCACGCCGTTCCTGATTCTTGCCGTGATTGCGCTTGCCGCTTACAGTTTAATGACGATGGACGGTTCATTTTCAGCGCTTGAGTCCATCGCCAAAGAACAGGAATCTGCGGTTGCAAACTGGTGGTTGTCTGCGATCAACTACGTCTCCTTCAACATCGCGGTCGGCGCATCGATGGCCATCGTTATGGGCGGGACGGAAAAAGATGAAAAGATTGCGGCACGCGGCGGATTGATCGGAGGGCTTGGGCTTGGTATCCTGATTATCTTGAGCCATTTGGCGATTTTCTCGAAAGTCGATGTCGTCGGCACAGCAGAAATGCCGATGCTGCAGATCGCAGATGATTTGTCGCCTGCACTTGGCGTCTTCATGTCGGTCATTTTGTTCGGCATGATCTATAACACCGGCGTCAGCATGCTGTTCTCGTTCTCCGCACGTTTTGTCGAAATGGGGACAGCGAAGTTCCGAATATTCGTCATCATCGTCGGAGTCGTGGCATACATCTTGAGCTTTGTCGGGTTCACGAAACTCGTCAGCATGTTCTATCCGATTGTCGGATACTTAGGTTTGTTCCTCGTCGGCGCATTGATCTATGCCGATATCAAGAAACCGAAACGCCAAGAAACACGCGCAGAAAAAATCAGACACCAAAGCACATGATTGTGCTTCGGTGTTTTTTTCATGGTACCGTTACTATAAGGCTTTTCAGTAAACGGAACGGAGGAATAGACGATGAGCGAAATCATTCAATTGAACGGCCGCCGAATCGAAACAGACCAGCTTGAACTTCACAGTCTAGCGGATGGCCGCAGAAAAATCTCTTGCGATTTCAAAGTCACAAGCGATGCCTACCATGACATTGCCGTACTATTATATGAGATGAATTTCCGCGTCGCTTTGCCAGCTAAAGGCCAGGAATTCGACGCTGCCATTTCCAATTATTTCACCGATACGACCAACCTTTATAAAGGCAATGAAGTAGCGGACTATCATCTGGAACTGACCGAACTCGCATCCACTTAAAAATAAGCACAAGAAAAGCGTATGGAGAAAAATCTCCTTACGCTTTTTCATTTTCGCTTGAAACGGCTGCCTGTGTTTTTGCTGCGCAAGCGCGCCATCAATTCATCGGCTTTTGCAGCGCGTTCATTCGTCTGCGTGAGATCGGCTTCGATGTCCACGACATGCCCAGATTCAATGCTCAGCGTGAACCACATCCCCTGCCTACTGCCTTCTGGCAAATAGCGCAGCGGCACACGGAATTCACGCCCGGCTTGTTCTGCGATGATGACGGCCACACCGCCATCTTCAAAACGATCCAATACCCCTCTCATCTGCTCACTCTCCTACACAAGCTAATCCCTGTTCTTTCAATCCGGCAAGCTTTCCTTCGCCGATGCCGCTGACGCGCGTCAAGTCATCGAGCGTTTCAAACGGACGCTCGTCGATGATTGCTTCCGCCAATGCTTCTCCGATTCCGGTTAGCTCCGACAGCTCCGCAGTAGAGGCTCCGTTGATGTTCACACATCGGTTGCTGCCTTCTTTGGCGACGCCTTCCCGTTCCGTTTCGACGCTATATTCCTGGCCGTCCGTCTCGACAATGATTGTGCCATTGACGTCAGTGCCATACACTTCCGCCCCTTCGTTTTCCACTGATGCCAGCACTTCCGCATAAGGATGGCCATATGGATTATCAATGCCCGCACTGTAAATCGCCACATCGGGTTCTACTGCCTGTAAAAATTCCAGACCTGTGGACGTATTGGAGCCATGATGGCCCATCAGCAAAATATCCGCTTCGAGCGGCAAGTTGCCCGCGACCATTTCCTGCTCTGCCTGCATGTCGGCATCGCCTGTAAAGATAAATGCCGTCTCCCCGTAACTGATGCGAAACGACAGCGAATCGCCGTTAGTGTCGCCGCTCAATTCTTCGGGATGGAGCACTTCGATTTCCAGCGAACCGATCTCGTATTCGTCCCCACGCCGCGGTTCTTCATATGGTATTCCGGCTTCATCGACCGCTTCGAGCGTCCGGATAAATGTATTAGAGGAACTCGGGTTCCCTGACATCCATACTTCGCCGACTTCGTACGTTTCGATGACACGCGCCAATTGGCCGATGTGGTCGGCGTCCGGATGGGTCCCAACCGCGATATCAATTTTTTCGACTTCCAGTTTGTCCAAATACATCAGCACATCACTGGCATTCCAATCGCCGGCATCGATCAGCATCGAATAGCCGTCCCATTCCAGATAGGTAGCGGACCCTTGGCCGACATCGATATAATGAACAGCAAGCCCGTCTGGTTGTTCCTGCGCGGCTTTTTGCTCCGGTTCCGCCGGTTTCGGGTTAGCCGGTTCGCCAAGCGGGACACAGCCCGCTAAACCCAGCAATAAAACGGCGACCCACATTAGCTTTTTCATGTTTTCCACCTCTTACCCGAATTTTACCATAGCTCACGAAAAACATAGAAATTCCATATAAAAAAGCACGGGATATCCCCGTGCTTTCATGTCGACATATAGTCGCCGCCGTTCATATGCAAAAATTGCCCGGTCATATAGGAATTTTGCGGATCTGCCAAGAACACATAGGCTTTCACGAGTTCGTACGGCTGACCCGGACGTCCTGCCGGCACGTCTTCCCCGAAATCGGATGCAACGTCCGGGTTCAAATCCCCGAAAGTCTTCGTGATGAGCGGCGTCCATATCGGGCCCGGGGCAATGCCGTTGACTGCAATTTCCTCGCGGACGAGCCGTCTTGCCAAGGAACGTGTCATCGCGACCATCGCCCCGTTTGCTCCTGAATAGTCGATGAGATCCGAATGGCCCCGGTAAGCATTGATGGAAGCGGTATTAATGATGCGTGATCCTTTTTTCAAATGAGGCAATGCCGCGCGCACCAAGTAAAACATCGCAAACGCCTTGATCTCAAAGGTTTTCAGCATTTGCTCATCGCTGATATCAAGCGGCGAAGTTTGCGGGTATTGGAACCCGGCGTTGTTGACGACGATATCCAAGGCGCCAAATTCATCGAGCGCAAAGTTCACGAGCGCATCGCAATTCTTGGATTTTCCAAGGTCTCCGCCTAAAGCACGTGCTTCGCCGCCGTAGGATTGGATGATGTCCAAGGTTTTTTCGGCGCCTTCTTCGTCATCGAGATAACCTATGACCACACGCGCTCCTTCTTTTGCATAGGCGATCGCAACCGCTTGCCCGATCCCGCTGCTGGCACCGGTGACAATTGCCACTTTCCCTTCCAACGCGCCGCTCGCTTTATAGTCGGCCAAATCGGTATTATCGAAACTTGCTTGTGCCATTGCTCATCCTCCTGCCGGTTTCAGTTAGTCGGAACTTTCGACAATCCCCATACATCTTCGGAATATTGCTGGATCGTCCGGTCGCTTGAGAAAATGCCGGAAGCGGCAATATTCCTGACGCACATGCTCGCCCATTCGACAGGATGCTCGTATGCATCGAGCACACGGTCATGCGTCTTGGCATAGTCCGCTAAGTCCTTCAAGACGAAAAACGGGTCTCCATGTTCTGTCAATTGGCGCACGATGAAATCGGAATTATGAGGGCCATCCGACCATTCTCCACGCGCCAATTCTTCAATGGTTTCGCGGATGGACGGGTCTTGTTCGATGATGTCTTTCGGGTTATAGCTTCCGTCATGCTCGAAACGCATGACTTCTTCTGAACTCATGCCGAAGACGAAAGCATTTTCTTCACCGACCGCATCGAAGATCTCGACGTTCGCCCCATCATACGTCCCGAGGGTCAACGCGCCATTCATCATGAATTTCATATTGCCCGTGCCAGATGCTTCTTTGGAAGCCGTAGAGATCTGTTCGCTGATGTCCGCTGCCGGAATCAGGAACTCTGCGTGGCTAACGTTATAGTCCTCAACGAACACAACGTGCAGATGGCGCCTTGCGACCGGATCGTTATTGACGCGTTCGGCTACCGTATTAATCAGCTTGATCACTTGTTTGGCAAAATGATAGCTCGGTGCGGATTTTCCGCCGAACAGGAAGGTCCTTGGATACGGCCGGTAATTCGGGTCGCTTTTGATGCGCTTGTATAATTGCTGGACATGCAAAATATTCATCAGTTGTCGCTTGTAACCGTGGATTCGTTTGATGTGGATATCAAAAATCGAATCGGGGTCAACGATAGTATTGTGCTCTCGTTCGAGGTGGTGAATCAAATGCTCTTTTTTCAGCTTTTTGATGGCTTGGAATGCTTCCAAAAATGGCCGGCTGTCCGCCAGATACGCGAGTTCACTTAATTGTTCGGGCCGTTGGATCCAATCCGGGCCGATGTGTTCGGTAATGAGTGAGGATAATTCCGGATTTGCCGCAAGCAGCCAGCGGCGATGCGTGATGCCGTTGGTTTTGTTGTGGAATTTATGCGGAAAGTATTCATTCAGTTCTTTCATTTCACGTTTCTTGAGGATTTCAGTGTGGAGCTTTGCCACCCCGTTCACTTTATAGCTGCCGACGACGGCTAAGACGGCCATTTTCACGACGCCGCCGTCGATGATCGACAACTTGTGGACCGCCTGTTCATCCAATTCCTTCGATTCCCATTCGGCCCTGAAGCGCCGATCGATTTCTTCGATGATCTCGTAAACGCGCGGCAATAACTGGCGCAGCAGGCGGCTTTCCCATTTTTCCATCGCTTCTTCCAAAATCGTGTGATTTGTATAGGAAATGGTCCGCGTCGTCAGCAACCAAGCTGTATCCCAATCCAGCTCGTAGTCATCCATCAAGATCCGCATCAACTCTGGAACTGATAAAGCGGGATGTGTATCATTGATTTGAATCGCCACTTTTTCAGGTAGTTCTTCAATATCGAAGTTACGTGTCGCCAGGATGGTGCGGATAGAAGCGCTACACAAGAAGTATTGCTGTTTTAAACGTAGCAACTTTCCGCTATCGAGTGCGTCATCCGGATAAAGACGGTCGGATATTTTAGCCGTCTCGAGTTCATTCACCAAATAACCGAGCCCATAAGGCAACGGCTGGTCGGACGGCTCCGCCTGCCAGAGCCTGAGCGTATTGATTGTGCCGCCCTCTGCCCCGACAATCGGCATATCATACGGTACCGCTTTAACCCACACCGCATTCTTCAGTTCCGTACGGACGCCTTGCTCTTCGACAGTCATGCTGGCTTCCCCATAAAATGGGATGTCGAGTGCAAGGTCTTCCCTACGTACCTCGATGCCTTGCCCTTCTTTAATCCAATTGGTCGGCAATTCCACTTGAAAGCCTTTGATGAAATGCTGTGTGAACAAACCACCACGGTAGCGGATCCCGCAGCCATGCCCGGGCAAGCCGAGCGAAGCGAGTGAATCCAGGAAACACGCTGCCAAGCGCCCGAGCCCGCCGTTGCCAAGCCCCGGTTCCTGTTCGAGCTCTTCGATTTCCGATAGTTTATAGCCGAGTTCGCCGAGCGCTTCTTCTACCATTTTGTAAGCACCCAAATTGTGGAGGTTTTGCCCGAGCAAGCGCCCGAGCAGGAATTCGATCGACAGATAATACAATTGCTTATCACCGCTGTCCCGGTTGGCCGCTTGCTGCTTGTCCCATTCCTGCAACACTTGTTCACAAACCATTTTACCCAACACATTATAGGCTGTGCCTTCTGTTTTATCCCCATTTTCCACTGTTAATCGCCGGTTGAATTCTTCTTTGAATTGCTCCTTGGAGTAAAACATTCTCAACACACCCTTCAGTTTAAGCTTGCATATAATTTCTCGTATTCTCTTGCCGAACGCGACCACGACGAATCTCTCGCCATGCCATTATGGATCAACGCACCCCAATGGTCCGGCTTGTAGTAGAAGGACAGGGCGCGCGATAAGGCTTCATCGAAATGAATGCCTGCTTTGAAATCGCTTAGGAAGCCCGTCCCTGTCTTATCCTCTTCATTATATTCATCTACCGTATCGCGCAAACCGCCCGTCCGGTTCGCAACCGGAACCGTGCCATAGCGCATGGAAATCAATTGGCTCAAGCCGCACGGTTCAAAATGCGAAGGCATCAGGAAAATATCTGAGCCTGCGTATAATTGATGGGCAAACGACTCATCAAAGCCGAGATGGACGGAGACTTTACCAGCATAATCCACTTCAAGGCGCTGGAAAAACTCTTCATAATGAACTTCCCCTGAACCGAGCAGCACAAACTGGATATCCCCTTCCAAAAATTCAGGCAAGCTTTGTTCGAGCACATCGATCCCTTTCTGTCCCGAAAGCCGCGATACCATCGTCAATAATGGAATATCCGGCTGTTGCGGCAAGCCGCAGCGTTTTTGAATGGCGCGCTTGTTCGCTTGTTTCCCCTGCAAATCCTCCGCGCTAAAAGTCTGCGCGATGTGTTCATCGGTTTTGGGGTTGTAGGCTTCCGTATCGATACCATTCAATATGCCATGCAAATCCGCTTGCCGTTCAATGAGCAGGTTTTCCAAATGCTCGCCGTAAGCTTCCGTCAAAATTTCATCGCGGTAGTTCGGGCTGACCGTCGTCAATTTATCGGCATACAGCATACCGGTTTTCAGAGAGTTGAAGTTTTCGAGCCATGCAACTTGGCCGTTTTCATAAAATTTTTCATCCATCCGATACTGCTCCAAAAATACGTCTTTCGAAAAATTGCCTTGGAACTGGATATTGTGGATCGTCAGTACGGTTTTCGCGCGATCGGCCAACTGCTGGTATTGAGGATCTTCTTTCAATAGAAACGGTAAAACAGCAGTATGCCAGTCATGGACATGCAGAACATCCGGAGCCTTTTCGGCACGCACCAGGAAATCCAGTACGGCCCGGCTGAAAAACGCATATCGTTCAGCATCATCCGGCCCGTAAATGCTATCCCGTTCAAAATATGAATCGTTTTCCAGAAACAGGAACTCGACGCCATGCATATTGAGTTCATGGATTGCATAATTCTTCTTTTCGTCTTTAAACTCAAAGGAATATTCTTCCACTTTACGGAATTGCTGCTGGTAGCGTTCGTGGATTAAACTGTATTTCGGGATGATGACCTGCACCTCATGTCCGAGGCGGGCCAACTCCTGCGGCAATGCACCGATTACATCGGCCAGCCCCCCCGCTTTAGCAAAAGGGGCGCATTCCGCAGCGGCCATCACAATCTTCATTGGGAATCCTCCTTCGTGACCCGTTCGCCTTTTCTGAGAACGATCGGACGATCAGCTGTGCCGATCAACTTCACGCCTTTTTCAATGTAGACATCTTTGTCAGCAATGACGTAAGCAAGCTCACAATTTTCTTCGATTGTACACTTCTGCATGATGATGCAACTATCCAGACTCGCATTGATGCCGATCGTGACCGCACGGCTGATGATGCTGTTTTTGACATTACCTAAGATCGTGCTGCCGTTTGCCATCATCGAGTTCGATACGTTCGATCCATTCAGATAACGGGTCGGCGGTTCGTCTTTTACTTTTGTGTAGATCGGTGCTTGAGGCAAAAACAGCAATCGGCGGTTGTTCTCGTCCAATAATCCGAGCGACTCTTTAAAGTATTGCTGGATCGAGTCAATGATGGCGAAATATCCTTTATATTCATAAACGCCATATGAATAGGGCGCTTTTTTCAAATTCACTAAATCCTCGATGCTAAGAATGCGCTTTTCCCGATAGGAACGGATCAATTCAAGCATCAACCTGCGCGACAGAATATACGATTTCAAAGAACCGCTTGCACCGACCGCTTCGGTGATGTCCTTTCCGGATGCCAGGTGATGGGCCAGCATTTCTTTATAATCCAATTGCCCCGCGACAAAACTGCTCGTGACTACCACATGCGTTTGGCGGCTCTTTTCAAAAAACTGGAGATGCTCTTCAAAGTCACGGAATGAACCGACTGTCGCGATGCCACCGTTTTGATGAGTGGTCGGAAGGAAGAACAAGCCTTCTTTCCGTCGATCTAGATCCCAGCTTTTCCCGACGCCGATATGGTCAATCAGCGATCCAAAGGGCTGCGAAGCGAAAATGCCGACAGAATTGATATCTGCGTTCACCAAATTCGATAAAGCAAAATCAATGAGGCGATATCTTCCTGCGAACGGAATCGAGGAGACCGATCGATGAATGGTCAGGTCTTGGAGCCCTGCTACTTTTACAGATGCGTCCACTGCGGCCATCAAAGTCATTGCTGCCCACTCTCCTTCCATGAATCGATTAAGTCTTGCGTTAACAGCGTGATGCCCGCTGCAGGTTCGAGCAACCGGTAATTTTCCGGAACCGTCACGTCCGGTGGAACGATGACCCGGCTCAAATGGGCCCCTCGCCCGATTTTCGTGCCGCTCATGACGACGCTGTCTTCTACAACCGCTTCTTTCTCCACCAGGACATTTTGGAAAATGACAGAATGCTTGACCGTTCCGCTAATGACACAGCCTTCATTGACCATCGAACCTTGTACACGCCCGGTTTTCGTGATGACTTGTGGCGGCAATTGGGGATTCGACGAATAAATCCGCCAGGCGGGATCGTGCAGCACAAGCCCTGCCGATGGGTCAAGCAAATCCATATTCGCCTCCCATAGGCTGTCGACCGTCCCTACATCTTTCCAATATCCCTTGAACGGATACGCCACCATTTTTTGTTGGTCTTTTAGCATTTTCGGCAAGATATCTTTTCCGAAGTCATGGGTGGATTCTTCAATATTATTGTCTTCCTCTAAATAACGCTCCAGTTTTTCCCAATCAAAAACATACACGCCCATGGAAGCCAGGTTGCTTTTCGGTTTTTCGGGTTTTTCGTCGAACTCGACGATGTTCATGTCTTCATCAGTGTTTACGATGCCGAAACGGCTCGCCTCTTCCCATGGCACTTCCAACACAGAAACGGTGACATCCGCCTGTTTTTCTTTATGGTATTCCACGAGTTTTTCATAGTCCATCTTGTAAATATGGTCGCCTGATAAAATCACGACATAATCAGGTTCGCAGCTGGTCAGGAAATTGATGTTCTGGTAAATCGCGCTGGCTGTGCCGGCATACCATTTGATGCCGTCGATTTCGGCATAAGGCGGCAGCATCGTCACCCCACCTTGATGGCGATCCAAATCCCAGGGCGTACCGAGCCCGATGTAGCGGTGGAGCGCATGCGGCTGATACTGAGTTAAGACACCGACTGTGTTGATACCCGAATTGGTGCAATTCGATAAAGGGAAATCGATGATCCGGTATTTCCCGCCGTAAGGAATGGCGGGTTTCGCAATATCGTACGTCAATGATTTCAAGCGGCTTCCTTGGCCGCCTGCGAGAAGCATAGCAACTACTTTTTCATTCACAATAAGTCACTCCCATCTTTTCTTTTTTTCCAGATGCTCATCGTGAACGGCGGCAAGTCAATCTTCAATGAGAAAGGCTGATTGTCGCACGGAACATCGAGCGTTTCTGCCGCCTGCTGCAAATCTGCAGCCGTGCCGCCAAACTTTGCTGAATTGGTGGAGAAGATTTCTTCATAGGAGCCTTTGCGCGGTGCTCCGACATGAAAGCTTTCGTAACGATGTTCAGAGAAGTTGCACAGCACGAGGCACTCATCTTCCGGCAAAAATCCTCTGCGGATAAAGGTCGCCACGCTTTGTTCATGGTTGTCGGCATCGAGCCACATAAAACCATCGCGTTCATCATCGAGTTCAAAAAACGCTTTTTCGCTCCGGTAGAATGCCAGCAATTCCTTCATGAAGTCAGCGATCCCTTTATGTTGGGGATCTTCGAGCGATGCCCAGTCGAGTTCGGGCTGGAATTCCCATTCCTCGAAGTGGCCAAACTCTTGGCCCATGAACAATAATTTCTTGCCAGGATGCGCCATCCAAAATCCGAACAGCAAACGCAATTGGAGGAAACGCTCTTCCCTCGTGCCAGGCAGCTTGTTGAGCAGGGATTTTCGCCCATCCGCTACAGTGTCGTGGGAAAAAATCACTTGATAGCGCTCTTCGTATTGATACACCATCGAAAAATTCATTTTCCCATGGGCTTTCGACCGTTCTGCCGGCGGTGTTTTCATATACTCGAGCGTGTCATGCATCCAGCCGAAGTTCCATTTATAGTCGAAACCGACACCGCCGGATTCGACCGGGTGGGTCACTTTCGGATAATGCCAGGCATCTTCTGCAATCAACAATTTCTCGGGATAATGGAGCTTCAAGCTAGCCGTCAACTTCCTGAGGAAATCCGCCCCTTCCGTGTTATGCGGACGCTCTTTGATGTTCGGGATGAATAATAGGTTGACGAGCGCATCCATCCGGTAACCATCGAACTTGAATTCCTCCAGCCAATAATGGGCACTCGACAAGATGAAGCTCACCACTTCGCCTTTATTGATGTCGAAGTTCAAGGTGCCCCAATCCGGGTTCATGCGGCGCTCTTCCCGCTGTTCTTCGTAAAGCAGCTGGCCGTTAAAATTCGCCAATCCGTGCTGGTCGACGCAAAAATGGCCGGGGACCCAGTCCAAGAACAAGCCGAGGCCATGCTCTGTGCAGGATGTAACAAAATATTTTAAGTCTTCGGCTGTTCCGTAGCGTCCTGTCGGCGAAAAATAACCCGTTGTCTGATAGCCCCAGGATTCATCAAGCGGATGTTCGGTAATCGGCAAAATTTGGATATGCGTGAAGCCCATCTCGATGACATACGGAATCAACTGATCTGCAATTTCACGGTACGTATAAAATTCCCCATTTTCCTTGCGCCGCCAAGTGCCGAGATGCACTTCGTAGATGGCCATCGCGCGTTCCAGATGCTTATCGTTGATCGTTTGCTTGCGTTTCAGGACCTCCAACGGCCAAGCGTATTCACCGGGACCCGAGACAATCGATTTAGTGAACGGTCGTTTCTCGCTTTGCCGCGCATACGGGTCCGATTTCCACAGCACTTCGCCTCTCGGTGTGCGAAGTGCATATTCATAGAGACGGCCTTCCAAGTTTTCTGGGATGCTCACCCCCCATATACTCGCGTCATGCGGATGCCGCGCTAACGGATAAGTGGATGTGTCTTCCGTATCGGGGTTCACGCAGACTACGTCGATGCCTTCAATCTCAGGAGCCCAAACCGAAAATGTCGTTTCTTCCCCAAATGCATGTGCGCCGAAATACAAATAGCCATCGACCATCTGTCCTTCATGAAAAGCTTGCAGCCGTTCTTTTGTCCATGTATTCAACAAAAATTCCATGCAGCGCCTCCTTTTGGCCAAAACCAAGTTTAGTTTCTATTCTACATTTGAAATGTAAAGTCCTTGTTAAGATGCCGATTGCTGCCAAGAAATTCCACGAACGGCCGGAATGTCGCAATGTCTTCATATTTTCCCTGATCTAACGGCTTGTCGTCAGGCGCGGTTTGGAATAGGCTAAAGACAGACCAGCTTCAACATAGAAAGGACGCGAAATTTTTGCGAGCCCAAACTTATTTTCTAAACCTCTTGCTGATTGGCATCTTGTTTTTGGCTGCCTGCGGCCAAAGCATTGACGACCCATTGAATTGGGAAACAGAAGAATTCACTTTCACCGACCATAATAATGAAGATTTCGGATCCAGCGACCTCGAAGGAAAAGTCTGGCTGGCCGATTTTGTCTTCACCAATTGCACCACTGTCTGCCTGCCGATGATGGCGAATATGAAAGGCGTCCAGGAAGAGCTTCAATCGCAAGGGCTTGATGTCGAAATCGTTTCATTCAGCGTAGACCCGACCGTCGACACCCCAGAAATCTTGAAATCGTATGCGGAAAGCTACGATGTCGATTTGACCAGCTGGCATCTGCTGACGGGCTACTCCCAGGAAGAGATAGCCGACTTTGCGCTTGAAAACTTCAAGGCGATTGCCCAGAAGCCGCAAGATGACGATCAAGTGATCCATGGCACTTCGTTTTATTTGATCGACCACGAAGGCGTCATCATGAAAGACTATGATGGCCTGAACCCGCCGGTTGAAGATATCGTCCGCGATGCGGAGATCCTCGTCGAGGAGGCGGAAGGATGAAACGCAAACCGCTAGTCATAGTTGCTGTAGTCGTGCTCGTTGCTGCTGCGGCTGCCTGGTTTTTCATACCTCAGGAAAACGAACCTTCCACACAAAGCCGGATCGTGCTTGAACATACGCATCGCACGTTTATCGCACCGTCCTGCTTCGAACAATCCGACCCGACGAATTTTCTGGAAGAATCGACGCTTGGCCATGCACAGGAATTGAATTACCCGCCGCATTCCGAATGTACGGAAAAAGCGTTCGAAAGCAATAACGACAGCCCGGCAGTCCGGCTATTGAAAGAACTTGGGCTGATGGAAAAAACGCAAACTGATTGGTAATCGGCAGTGCTTCGGCTCTGCCTTTTGTTATTTCAGCAAGCGTACGCAGACGGGAGCGACCGTGTCGACACTATCGGCTGTCTCGCCTGGCATACCGTCTTCGCCGATTTTCTTGACGGCGATCGTTCCCGACTCTTCATGCGCGATGACAATCCACGGGCTATTAGGCACCAATGTGAAATGGCGCGGCCCCGCTCCTCCGGCATCCGCATGGCCAACCGATTCCAATAAGCCTTCCGCAACCTGGAACACGGCTATGCTGTCATGGCCTCGATTTGAAACATAGACAAAGCGCCCGTCTCCCGATACGGCAATTTCAGCGGAAGTATTAGTTCCTGTGAAATGTTCCGGCAGTGCTGAAATGTTCTGTACCTCTTTCAAGCCCTTGCCTTCTAGCGCATAAACGGAAACGGTCGAATCGAGTTCATTCACGCCGTAAGCGAAATCTTCGGATGGATGAAATGCCAGATGCCTTGGCCCTGCACCAGGTGCCGTCTTGGTCACAGCTTCCTGCTCAAGCGTTCCTGAATGAAGGTCAAGACGGTAGCGGACAATTGCGTCCATTCCGAGGTCGGAGACGAAAAAGCGATTCGTTCCCGGCAACTGAAAAGC
>NZ_JAPEHT010000070.1 GCF_028823615.1 Planococcus sp. A6 | reverse complement strand
TTTAGTTTTATCCGTTATAGCGGATCGGTGAAGCTGGCCCAAGATCAAGGCCGAACAGCATCCAAACGATGAGCATCAAGCTCCAGAAAATCATGAAGAAAATCGAGTACGGGAACATGACCGAGATCAATGTGCCGATGCCCATTTTCTTGTCGTATTTCTGTGCGAATGCAATGATGATCGCGAAATACGTCATGAGCGGCGTGATGATGTTCGTCGATGAATCGGCGATGCGATACGCCATTTGTGTCAGTTCCGGCGAGTAGCCGAGCTGCATCATGATCGGTACGAAGACCGGTGCAAGCATCGCCCATTTCGCGGACGCGGAACCGATGAACAAATTGATGAAGCCGACGACGACGATAAAGCCGAGGATCAATGGAATGCCGGTTAGGCTCATTGATTCAAGCGCTTCGGCACCGTAGACCCCGAGCACCATGCCGATGTTCGACTCGGCAAAGTAAGCGACGAATTGTCCGGCTGTGAACGCCAGGACGATGAAGACGCCCATCGATGCCATCGTGTCAGACATTTGTGCAGCGACGTCTTTGTCGCTCTTGATGTTCTTCGTGGCGATACCGTAAGCAAGTCCCGGCAAGAAGAACAGGATGGTAATGATCGGAACGAGCGAGCTCATGAACGGAGATTGGACGATGCCGCCGTCTTCTCCGCGCAATACGCCGTTTTCCGGAACGATAAGAAGTGCCGTCAAAATGACACCGACTAGTGTCGTAATACCAGCCCATAGCAAGCCTTTTTTCTCAAGCGTTGTCAGGCCAGTCATTTCTTCGCGGAACTCGCCTTTGTATTCGCCAAGACGTGGTTCGACGACTTTTTCCGTTACGACAGCGCCGACGATCGTCAACAAGAATACGGAAACGATGATGAAGTAATAGTTCATCGCGATGTTCATGCCTTCGGCGTAGCCCGGGTCGATGATCGAAGCGGCTGCGATGGTCAGTTCCCCAAGCATCGCGTCCGTTGCCGATAACAACAGGTTGGCAGAGAATCCGGCAGAGACACCCGCAAACGCTGCGGCAAGGCCGGCAAGCGGGTGGCGCCCAAGTGCGATAAAGATTACCGCGCCGAGTGGAGGCAAGACGACATATCCAGCATCCGATGCGACACTCGACATGATACCGGCGAAGACAAGTCCGCCAGTGATGAGGAATTTCGGAATCGACAGAACGAATCCGCGCAAGACAGCGGAGATGAGGCCTGTGCGTTCCGCAACCCCGATCCCGAGCATTGTGACGAGCACGACGCCGAGCGGTGCGAAGCCGATGAAGTTATCGACCATGCTCGCGAAGATGTATTGAATGCCTTCAGCGTTCAATAAGTTCTTCACTTTCACGATTTCGCCTTCTTGGCCTGGGTGCTCGACAGAGATGCCGAGATTCGCCAGCAAAGCGGAAACCGCGAGGACGACAATGGCGAGAAGCGCAAACAAGGTCACCGGATGCGGCAGTTTATTACCGATCGTTTCGATGCGGTCGAGGGATTTTTGGAACAATCCTCGTTTTTGTTTTTTCAAAATAGACAAACTCCCTTCAAACATAAATGTGAAAAAGACTATCAAATTATTGTGTAATAGTAATTTTCAAAAAATTAAAGACTTTATCTATTATAAAACCTTGTGAAACATAAGAAAAGCTATTTACGGAAGTGCCAATTGCGCTAATTTTGTATAATGTTTGAAAAGTCGAAGGAATGCGCTTAGGACGGGGACGGGGAAGCATGCAATAACTTTTTGTAGTGAATAAAAAAATTCAACGGCTGACTGTTTACGTGAAAGCGCTATCTTGAAAAGGAGGATTTCATGTCTAATTTTAAACGGAATTCAGTATTTCACCATTTTGCCCTGGCTTTTTGATAATGGTATGATGGCTTGAAAAAAGGAGGGATTTTTTCATGAAGTTCACATCGAAACACCCGCTCATCTTGGCCTCGCAATCGCCGCGCCGCCAAGAGCTGCTCAGCTTGCTCGGAATTCCGTTCGACATCGTGCCGAGCGATATCCCGGAACCCGATCCGAAAGGCTTCAAGTCACCGGTCGATTATGTCGATGCATGTGCTGTCCAAAAAGCGAATGATATCGCAGGGAACCATCCCGAAGCGCTCGTCATCGGCTCGGATACAGTGGTCGTGTTGGACGGGGAGATTTTATTGAAGCCTAAAGACAAACAGCATGCATCTGCGTATTTACGCAAGCTATCCGGCAAAACCCACGAAGTCATCACTGCCGTATGCGTACGCCAAGGCGAGAAAGAAGTATCATTCCATGAACGTGTAGAAGTGCGGTTCTACAAATTGCCAGAGGATTGGATCGACGCCTATACCGATACAGAAGATCCTTACGACAAAGCAGGAGCGTACGGCATCCAAACGGTGTCGGGCTTGTTTGTGGAAAAAATCGAAGGCGATTACAACGCAGTCGTCGGCTTGCCTATTGCGAAGCTGCTCCAGCACTTGACGCATGCGGGCTACGTAAAAGTCGAAGGGGCGCATGATTATGCCAAATGACCAAGCGATGATGATCCGCGATGTCCACATTGCCGACCGGCCGCGCGAACGCCTCATGAAACAAGGAGCGGTGAGCTTGTCCAATCAAGAGCTCATCGCGATCCTGTTGCGCACCGGCACCCGCGAGGAATCGGTTTTGCATCTCGCGAACCGTGTGCTTAAGCAATTCGAGCACCTCCACGAACTGAAGCATGCTGCCATTGAAGAAATGACGGCGATCAACGGCATCGGCGAAGCGAAAGCCGTCCAGCTGCTCGCTGCCATTGAACTGGGACGCAGGCTCGCTTCCAAGCAAACCGATGAACGCTTTACGATCCGCTCCCCGAAAGACGCCGCCACTTATTTAATGGATGACATGACCTCGCTCAAGCAAGAGCATTTCGTCTGTTTATTCCTCAACATCAAAAACCAAGTGATGCACCGCCAAACCATTTTTGTCGGCAGCCTCAACGCCTCCATCGTACATCCCCGAGAAATTTTCCGCGAAGCCGTCAGACGCTCGACCGCATCGATTGTCTGTGCGCATAACCATCCTTCTGGCAATCCAGCGCCGTCTCCTGAAGACATCGATGTCACCAAGCGGCTCATGGAAGCCGGCTCGATCATCGGCATCGAATTGCTCGACCATATTATCATCGGCGACCATCAATTCACTTCATTAAAAGAAAAGGGGTTCATGTAGCACTGTATATTTTTTTCCGGATGTTCTATAATGGGTGGTATTGCGCAAAGCTGTTGCCGGTACCCCCGGTTTACATAAGAAAGGACCGATTCATGTGTTTGGATTTGCTTCAAAAGATATCGGCATCGACCTCGGAACGGCGAATACGCTCGTCTATTTAAAAGGGCGCGGCATCGTGCTCCGGGAACCATCGATTGTCATCAAGAACACCCGCACGAATGAAATCGTCGCTGTCGGCAAACGCGCGCGCGATATGATGGGCAGAACACCTGCCAATATCGTCGCACTGCGGCCGATGCGTGACGGTGTTATTTCCGACTACGATACGACACTCGCGATGATCAAGCATTGCATCAGCGAAGCGACCGGCAAAGCGCCGGGTAAATGGCGCGGCGGTAAAGTGATGATCTGCGTGCCGTACGGCGTCACTTCGATTGAACAGCGCGCCGTCTTGGATGCTGCGCGTGCAGTTGGGGCAGCGGAAGCTTATACGATCGAAGAGCCCTTCGCTGCAGCAATTGGCGCAGGGCTTCCGGTATGGGAACCTGTCGGCAGCATGGTCGTCGATATAGGAGGCGGAACGGCGGAAGTCGCCATCATCTCGCTCGGCGGCATCGTATCGAGTGAATCGATCCGCGTCGGCGGGGATGAGATGGACGAGGCGATCAAGCATTATGTCCGCAAGCGCTATAATGTCGTCATCGGGGAACGCACGGCCGAAAACCTGAAAATGGGCATCGGCACTGCCGCTGTCTTAAATGCGGAAGAAGCCGAGCTGGATATGGAAATCCGCGGCCGCGACCTCGTGACCGGCTTCCCGAAAACCTTGACGATCACCGCACAAGAAATGGAACAAGCGTTGAAAGAACCCGTGACGCGCATCGTCGAAGGGCTTGGCACGACGCTCGAGAAGACGCCGCCTGAACTGGCGTCCGATATCATGGACCGCGGCATCGTTCTTACGGGCGGCGGGGCGTTGTTGAAAAATCTCGACAAAGTGATCGCGGATGCGGTCGGCATGCCGGTGTTCACAGCGGATCATCCGCTCGATTGTGTCGCGCTCGGAACCGGGCGCGCACTCGAAGACTTCGACCGTTACCGCACGGCGATCGAAAGACGCTAAGTTTTTACTGCTCTACACGAGCCAATCAATAAGGAGGATGGCCTCATATGCCACAATTTTTATCGAATAAGCGGCTTATCCTGCTGTTGATCGGCGTCATCCTGCTCGTCGCTTTGATTTCCTTGACGCTTCGGGACCGTGGCCAAGTGTCGCTCCCGGAACAAATCGTCAAGGAAGCGGTAGGCGCCGGGCAATCGGTATTTTCACGGCCCGCTCATTTTGTGACCGGTGTTTTTGACAATATCGACTCGCTGATCAACACATTTGAAGAAAACCGCCTGCTGAAAGCGCGCCTCGAGGAATTTGCAGGCGTGCAGGCAGAAGTGACCGACCTTCGTTCTGAAAACGAGGAACTGAAGGAACTGGTCGGCAAAGAAGAAGATTTACGTGAATACAACCCGATCCAGGCGGTCGTCATCGCCCGCAACCCGGATCAATGGGAAGAGAAAATTATCTTGAACCGCGGCACCAACCATGGCGTCAAGGAAAATATGGCCGTCATGACCGCCGGGGGCTTGATCGGCAAGGTGACGATCGTCACGCCGACCACGTCGACGGTGGAACTGGTGACGACACAAAACCCGAACTACCGCGTATCGGCGATGGTGCTCGGCGAGGATGATGTATTCGGCTTGATCGAAGGCTACGACGCTGAGCGCCGCGAGCTGCTGCTCAAGCGCATCGATTTCTCGGTTGACTTGAAAGAAGGCGACCAAGTCGTCTCGAGCGGGCTCGGTGGCATTTTCCCGAAAGGCATTGTCATCGGGGAAATCACGGAAGTGACGATTGATGAATTCGGCTTGACGAAACTGGCGTATGTCAAACCGGCAGCTGACTTCTCGATGCTCAACCATGTCGTCATCGCAGACCGCCTCGCTCCAGAAGTTGATGGGGAAGACAGCGGTATGACGGAAGACGAGGAAGAGGAATCATGATCCGCTTCCTCGTGCCTATCGTCTGCCTTGTGTTGTTTTTCGTCGAACCGATTTTTGGGCTTTTTTCACCGCTGTCGATCGGCGGATCGCTGTATTACGTCGTCCCGCGTTTCCTCATTTTATTCCTGATCTTTTTGACCGTTTTCTACGAACTGCGTCATGCGTTGTTTTACGGTTTGTTCTTCGGCCTCTTGTATGATGTCTTTTACATTGATATTATTGGATTATATTCTTTTCTGTATCCGGCCGTCTGCCTGATCGCCGCGTACTTTTTCAAAAAGATTCCACAAAATCTGCTGTCGGCGACGCTGCTGGCACTTGGTCTTTTGCTCGCGATGGAAGTTGCACTTTACCTGTTCTTCCAATTGATCGGCTTGACCGACGCGCCAGCCGGGACGTTTTTGACATCCAGATTGTGGCCGACCTTAATCGCCAACGCCCTGTACTTAGGATTGCTTGGCTGGGTGTTCAGGTCGATGATGGTCACGCAAGATCCACAGCGTGGCACTAAGTTCGGGTTATATTAATGAAAGCGCAGGTGACAGGTTTTTTGAAAAATATCGTGAATATTAAAGGAACGAACAAAGGGCTTCTCATCCAGCTCAATGATATGGCCTCCTATACGGAAATCCTCGATGAGCTGAAGAAGAAAGTATCCGACCCTGCGCTCGAAGGGGACGCGGAAGTACAGGTCCAATTGGCGAATCGCCATTACAGCAAAGCCCAATTGGAAGAAATCAAGAAAGTCATCCATGACAATTCGAAGATGAAAGTGATCGGCACGAAATGCGATGTCGTCACCGTCGAAGAATGCAACCGGATGATCAGTGAGCGCCAGTCGGAAACATACGTCGGCATCGTCCGTTCAGGGCAAGTCATCAAGGCAAAAGGCGACCTCGTCGTCATTGGCGATGTCAACCAGAACGGCCGCATCGAAGCGGGCGGCAACGTCTATGTGCTCGGGCGCCTCAAAGGCTTTGCCCACGCAGGAGCGAGCGGCAACAAGGAAGCAGTCATCGCCGCATCGTGGCTTGAAGCGACGCACCTGAAGATTGCCGATGAACTCGAGACGATGACCGATGAACTCGACAGCTTGTCGGAGCAGCCTGAAATGGAATGCGCCTATTTACATACCAGCGGCAAAATCATCATCGACCGACTGCAGGAACTGAGATTCCTGCGTCCGCAAATTTCTACGTTTAAAGGAGGAAGCTAGTGTGGGAGAAGCTATCGTAATTACATCAGGCAAAGGAGGCGTCGGCAAAACGACGTCGACTGCGAACCTCGGCACTGCATTGGCTCTTCAAGGCAAAAAAGTGTGCTTGATCGATACCGACATCGGGCTTCGCAACCTGGATGTTATTTTAGGCCTCGAGAACCGCATCATCTACGATTTGATCGATGTGCTCGAAGGCCGCTGTAAAATCCATCAGGCGCTTGTTAAAGACAAGCGCTTCGAAGATAAATTGTTCTTGCTTCCGGCAGCCCAGACGGCCGATAAAAACGACGTCAACCCGGAGCAGATGAAAGAATTGATCGAAGGGATGAAAGCGGACTACGACTTCATCATCATCGATTGCCCAGCCGGCATCGAACAAGGCTATAAAAATGCTGTTGCCGGTGCAGATCGCGCGATTGTCATCACGACTCCGGAAATCTCCGCAGTGCGCGATGCCGACCGCATCATCGGTTTGCTGGAACTGGAAGAAAACCTGGAAGCGCCGAAACTCATCATCAACCGCATCCGCCCGCATTTGATGGAAGCGGGAGATGCACTTGATGTCAATGAGATCACGACGCATTTATCGATCGACTTGCTAGGCATCGTGCCGGATGACGAACGCGTCATTTCGAGCTCGAACAAAGGCGAACCGGTCGTCATGGACCCATCGAACCCTGCAGCACTCGGCTACCGCAACATCGCGCGCCGCCTGCTAGGTGAATCGGTTCCGCTCATGACCATGGACAAGCCAAAGCCAGGCATGTTCGGCAAACTCAAATCCATTTTCTCAAGCAAATAAAGTTCTATAGTAGAAACGCCACTGCATATGCGGTGGCGTTTTTTATTTTGTAGAATTTAATAAAGAAAAAGTGTAGCGATTGGCTTGCGCTCCGGGCGGATGCTTTCCGAGGGGTGGGAATCGAGCCTCCTCGTCGCAAAGAACACGCTCCTGCGGGGTCTCTCAAACCCACTGCTCCCTCAGGAGTCACCGCCCTGCGCTCCAGCCATTGTTGTTAGCGGGATCTTTACAACCTCACTGTCGGTTTGAAGTAAGAGATGTAGTTAACAATTCATAACATATTGTTGAAACAGGTTTTTTATAAACGTAGAATCTTGCTAGTGCTAAACCAAAAAAATATATAGTCTTTTTTCTATGACGGAAAGCATGGCAAGAAATCTAGCAATGGCGAAAACCCTAAGCCGTGCACCAATATTTGAAAATGACACGTATTCTCTCAGTCATAACACCGCTCAAATTGGATCTCGCAAAGCACACATCATGACAGGGAAGCGATTCCCCCACTAGCCGGCAACTAACTATAAAAGCAGATCTGTTTAAACAAACATGAATCAATGAAATCTCTAAGCCGACCAGCGCCCAGGGTGAGCCGAAGCAATGAGACAGATGTTCTTTCTGGCTCATTGTGAGAGGCCAACCCAAAGCAGGGAGGCGAAATTCAAAAATCACGAAAGCTCCAACACAAGAAACATCGCCACACTCTCCATCGGAAAATCACAAGCTAGTAAAGTAGCGATATTTTATTCCTTTAACCACAATCCCAAAAATGAAAAACACACATCACCAACTCTTTTCAGTTCTCTGTTGACGCGGGTCTCTCCCGCATGATATTATTCTAATGTTATGTTTGTAGCGCACCCGTGCTACAACCGCTCGAACCAGGTTGTTAAGCATCGCAAGATCACCTGGAGAGGCGAGTCTTAGTCTAAGAGGAGGTGCAAGGATATGTACGCAATTATTGAAACTGGTGGAAAACAAATCAAAGTGGAAGCTGGCCAAGAGATCTACGTTGAGAAAGTGAACGCAGAAGCTGGTGACACAGTAACATTTGACAAAGTTCTATTTGTAGGTGGAGACGATACTAAAGTGGGTGTTCCTTTCGTAGAAGGAGCAACTGTTACAGCGAAAGTTGAAAAACAGGGCCGCGGCAAGAAAATCACCGTCTTCAAATACAAAGCGAAAAAGAACTACCACAAAAAACAAGGTCATCGTCAGCCATTCACGAAATTGACTGTTGATGCAATCAACCTGTAAAAATGATCCGGGTGACTATTCATCAAACCGGCAGCTATATTAAAGGCTTTGAAATGTCGGGACATGCGGATTTTGCCGAGCACGGCAAGGATCTGGTATGTGCCGGGGCTTCAGCTGTTTCCTTCGGGGCAGTGAACGCCATTATGGAACTGACGGGAATTGAACCGGACATCGAACAGGCGGATAGCGGTTTTTTGAAAATCGCCTTTCCGGAGAACATGGACAAAAAGACGGATGAGCAGGTTCAACTGCTTGTACGCGCTATGATCATTTCTCTGGAAACGATTGAACATGAATATGCAGACTTTATAAAAATAACCTTCACAGCTTAGGAGGTGGGACATATGTTGAAATTAAATCTTCAGTTTTTTGCATCCAAAAAAGGTGTTGGTTCAACGAAGAACGGTCGTGATTCGGAATCAAAACGCCTTGGCGCAAAACGCGCTGACGGACAAATCGTAACTGGCGGATCTATTCTTTATCGTCAACGCGGTACGAAAATCTATCCAGGCGAGAACGTTGGACGCGGCGGAGATGACACACTTTTCGCGAAAATCGACGGAACAGTACGCTTCGAGCGCTACGGCCGCGATAAGAAAAAAGTGAGCGTCTACCCGGTTGCTCAGGAAGCTTAATAAAAAACGAAAAGGGATTTTTCTTTTGAAACAAGATTAGCCAAAACCCGTGCCGGGAAATCCGGCCGGAAACTTGGTATAATGGCTAAAAGTGTGTGAAAAGGAAGTGCATTATGGACGACAGGCTAACGGTGGCACAATCGCTTCGGCATGCGCGCCATGATTTTTTGAATGAGCTGCAGATGATCAAATTGAATCTGGATTTGGGGCGCACAGACAGAGCCCAGGCGCTCATTCGTACGTATGCCGAAGCGGCTATGCACCAAAGCCGGCTGTCGGCTCTCTCTATGCCCGAAACGGAAGAGTGGCTATTGACGGCCGGCTGGCGTTTTCCGGAATTGCGCCTCGCGGTTTTTTGTGAAGCCAAGCGGGCGCCGCGCGAATTGGATGCGGTGCTCTCTAGCTGGCTCGAAACATTTGCGGACAACGCAAAAGAAGCGTTTTCCGACGCTTGGCCATATCCGGTAGAGCTACACATAATGGAAGCGGACGGCCGGTTTTCGCTGGAACTGTCAGGTCCCGGCGACTGGTCGTCACTGATTTTGGATTCACCGCAATTAGCAATTGGTAAAGCGTGCGGATCGGATCGCTCGAAAGTTGAGATCCACGCACAGATGGAGGGATAATATGTTTGTCGATCACGTAAAAGTATATGTAAAAGGTGGCGACGGCGGGGATGGCATGGTAGCATTCCGCCGCGAAAAATACGTACCGAACGGCGGGCCAGCCGGAGGCGACGGAGGGAAAGGCGCTGATATCGTCTTCCAAGTCGATGAAGGCTTGCGCACGCTAATGGATTTCCGTTTCAAACGGATCTTTAAAGCCGAGCGCGGGACGCACGGCATGAGCAAAAACCAACACGGCGCCAAAGCGCATGACACGATCATCAAAGTTCCACCGGGCACTGTCGTCAAAGACTCAGAAACTGGCGAAACGATTGCCGATTTGGTCGAAGAGGGACAATCCGCAGTCATCGCACGCGGTGGGCGCGGCGGACGCGGAAACTCGCGTTTTGCGACGCCTCAAAACCCGGCTCCTGAACTTTCGGAAAAAGGCGAACCAGGCTTAGAGCGCAACGTCATCTTGGAATTGAAAGTATTGGCGGATGTCGGCCTGGTCGGCTTCCCGAGTGTCGGGAAATCGACGCTATTGTCAGTCGTTACCGCGGCTAAACCGAAAATCGGCGCGTATCATTTCACGACGATCGTCCCGAATCTCGGAATGGTCCAAACAGAAGACCAGCGCAGCTTCGTCATGGCCGATTTGCCAGGATTGATCGAGGGCGCACACGAAGGAATTGGCCTTGGCCATCAATTCCTGCGCCATATCGAACGGACGCGCGTCATCGTCCACATCATCGATATGTCGGGCATGGAAGGCCGCGATCCTTATGAGGATTACGTGACCATCAACGAAGAACTGAAGCAATACAATATGCGCTTGACTGAACGCCCACAACTGATTGTGGCGAACAAGATGGACATGCCGGATGCGGAAGAAAACTTGGAAGAGTTCCGCAAGAAATTGCCGGAAGACGCGAAAGTGTTCCCGATTTCCGCATTGTCGAGAAAAGGTTTGAACAACCTGATGTTTGCGGTAGCCGACTTGCTTGAAGTGACGCCTGAATTCCCGATGGAAGACGAGGCAGATCCGGATGCAGCGGATACGGTTCTTTACAAGCACGAATTGCAAGGCGACGGATTCGATATCTCACGCGACCCGGACGGTGCTTTTGTCCTTTCCGGATACGCAATCGAGCGGATGTTCAAAATGACCGACTTCTCTCGTGAAGATTCGATTCGCCGATTCGCCCGCCAAATGCGCGGCATGGGCATTGATGATGCTCTTCGCGAGCGCGGGGCAGAAAACGGCGACACGGTCCGTTTGCTTGAATTTGAGTTCGAATTCACCGACTGATGCGGAGGGTACTTGAATGAAGGATATTTCGGAACAACGCTATTACCTGGTGCGGGAAGATGTACTGACGGAAGCGATGGTCAAGACGCTGGAAGTGAAAAAATTGCTTCAGCGGGACCGCATGTCCATTTTGGATGCGGTCGCACAGACCGGATTATCGCGCTCGGCATTCTATAAATACCGTGACGCGGTTTTTCCGTTTCATTCCATCGTCAAAGAGCGGATCTTGACGGTTTTCCTCCAATTGGAAGACCGTTCGGGCACGCTTGCGACTTTGCTTCAGTCTGTCGCGGAAATGGGCTGCAATATTTTGACCATCCACCAGACCATTCCGATCCAAGGGCGTGCGAATGTCACCTTGTCACTTGATGTGACGGCGATGGACGTCGACTTGGACATGTTCTTGCAGCAATTGAAAAAACTCGACTTTGTTGAGTCGGCCGATGTGGTATCGAGCGGTTCGTCATAAATGTAGGGGGAATGAGTCGATGACTAAAGAGAAAAAGAGAATTTCGTTTTTAGGCCCGGAAGCATCGTTTACGCATTTGGCCGCTTCCAAAGTATTTCCGGAAGAACAGCTGATGCCGTATACGACCATTCCCGAATGCATCGAAGCGGTCGCGGAGGGCACGGTCGATTATGCAGTCGTGCCGCTCGAGAACGCGCTTGAGGGATCGGTGCCGCTGACAGTGGATTATTTGTTCCACGAAGCGGAGCTATATGTGACGGCGGAAGTGTTGTCGCCGATTCAGCAGCATTTACTCGTCCATCCGGAAAACCGCGGCGCGGAATCGTTCGAAGCGATTTATTCTCATCCGCACGCATTGGCGCAATGCCATAAGTTTTTATACTATACGTATAAAACGACGCCGCTTCAGCAATACAGCTCGACAGCAGCCGCTGCCAAAATGGTGTCGGAATTGCCGGAGCGCAATATTGCGGCGATCGCCAACGACTATGCGGCGGAAAAATACGGTTTGGACATCGTGCAACGCGACATCCACGATTTCCATTTCAACCACACGCGCTTTTTCGTGTTGTCGAGAAGCAATCATAAATTGACCGACCCTGGACACGAAGCGCAGATCAAGACGACCTTGATGATCACCCCGCCAAAAGATGACCGGTCAGGTGTGTTGCACCAAGTGCTGTCGGTTTTTGCGTGGCGTCAATTGAACTTGTCGAAGATCGAATCGCGTCCTTTGAAGACAGGGCTCGGCAATTATTTCTTTATCGCTGACGTGTTGGAAGATGAGAATGCGGCGATGATGCGCGGTGCGTTCGAAGAGCTCACGGCTCTTGGCTGCGGCGTTAAGACGCTCGGCTCCTACTACACGTACAATTCATAAGAAGCACGCACGAAAAATCCCCGGACGCCTCATTGGCATCCGGGGATTTTTTTATTCCGCTTCTTCGAGCAAATAGCCGTGCTGCTTCATCGCGTCGACTGCTTTTGCAAGCGTTTCAGGAAGATCTGCCGTGATCGTGTGGATATGCGTGCCTTCGGTCAGCTCGAGCAGGTAACTCGCACCGGTATCGCGTATGCGCTGCATGAACAAATCGACATCAAGCGGCGTCGAGACGTGGATCCCGGCTGTCAGTTCACCATAAACAGGGTGTTCGATTGAGACGTCTTTGACCGTGACACCGCAGTCGACCAATAAACGCAGCTCCGCTTCCGTTTCCTCCGGCTGATGACTGCAAGCGATGCGGCGGCTCACTTGTTTCTTGCCGCTTGGATCCAAGTATAAATAGCCTTGGCTTGTCGCGATGATCGGTTCGCCTTTCGCTTTTAATAAAGTCATGTCGCCAACCACCACTTGACGCGACACTTGCGCGAGTTTTGCGAGCGCGCTGCCGGTCAGCGGCCGACCCGCCTGCTTCAGCTCATCCAATAAAACATTGCGGCGTTCTTCACCGTATAACTTTTTCATGAAAACCCTCCGTTGCTCCATATTGCTATACTTCATTTTAGCATAAAGAGAAACTTCAATCAGCGGGGAACTCTTTCATAGCTTTCAAAGGAGCATTCGGACCGGATAGCTTTCTTCGTAGGAGCGGCCGGAATATGGTATAATCAATAGGTTGAAAATGAAAGGGCGAGTGCAATGTACGATTACATAAAAGGGCAAGTCACCCGCGTGACGCCTGAATATTTAGTAGTGGAACAGCAGGGAGTCGGTTGGCAGATCTTTGCCCCGAACCCGTATTCATTCGGATCCGATGAACTGCAGATTTTTGTGCATCATCACGTGCGGGAAGACGCGCAATTCCTCTTCGGTTTTCCGACGCTCGAGCAGCGGGAATTGTTCCGCAAGCTCATCAGTGTTTCCGGTATCGGGCCTAAAGGCGCGCTTGCGATTTTGGCATCCGGCCAGCCGCAATTCGTCATCGAGGCGATCGAGCAGGAAGATGAGAAGTATTTGGTGAAATTCCCTGGCGTCGGCAAGAAAACCGCACGTCAGATGATCTTGGACCTAAAAGGCAAGTTGACGGATTTCTTCGGGGAATCCTATGCAGAAGCCGGTCAGCCGGACTTGTTCGGTGGGGACGAATCAGAACTTGAGGAAGCGATGCTTGCACTGGGCGCGCTCGGTTATTCGGAACGCGAGATCACGAAAGTGAAGCCGCAGCTCAAGGCTGGGCGCGCTCGGTTATTCGGAACGCGAGATCACGAAAGTGAAGCCGCAGCTCAAGGGCCTCGAACTCGACACCGAAGGCTATATGAAAAAAGCGCTTCAATTATTATTGAAACAAACTTAACGAGGAGGCGAGCGCCATGGAAGAACGCATCATCGACGGCGAAATTTCAGAATTTGATGAGCGCTTTGAGCAATCCTTGCGTCCACAGCGTTTGTCGCAATATATCGGCCAGCAGAAAGTAAAGCACAATCTGGAGATTTTTATCGAAGCGGCGAAAATGCGCAACGAATCGCTAGACCATGTATTGCTTTACGGGCCACCGGGTCTCGGGAAAACGACGCTAGCGACCGTCATCGCGAATGAAATGGAAGTCGGCGTGAAGATGACTTCAGGCCCTGCGATTGAACGGCCAGGCGATTTGGCGGCGATCGTTTCATCACTCGAGCCGGGAGACGTGTTGTTCATCGATGAGATTCACCGCTTGAACCGCTCGATCGAAGAAGTACTGTATCCGGCGATGGAGGATTTCTGCCTCGATATCGTTGTCGGCAAAGGCCCGACTGCGCGCTCCGTGCGGCTCGATTTGCCGCCGTTCACGCTGATCGGTGCGACGACGCGTGCAGGGGCGTTATCAGCCCCTTTGCGTGACCGTTTCGGCGTGTTATCAAGGCTCGAGTATTACGACACAGAAGCCTTGACGGATATCGTCGAACGCAGCGCCGCTTTATTCGAAGCGGATATCGACCCGCATGCCGCCAGTGAAATCGCACGCCGTTCCCGCGGGACCCCGCGTATTGCGAACCGCTTGCTAAAACGCGTGCGCGATTACGCGATGGTGCGCGGCAATGGCTCGATCACCACTGAAATGGCCGAGCAAGCTCTGGAGATGCTGCAAGTCGACCCGCTCGGCCTTGACCATATCGACCACAAGCTTTTGACCGGCATGATCAGCCGTTTTCGCGGCGGGCCTGTCGGCGTGGACACGATCGCTGCAAGCATCGGCGAGGAATCGACGACAATCGAAGATGTTTACGAACCCTATCTATTGCAGATTGGTTTTATTCAACGGACACCGAGAGGGCGCACTGTGACACCTCTTGCATACGAACACTTTAAAATGGAGATGCCTGAATGACTAAACTAACAAATGAACTGCAATTGAATGTAAATGATTTTGATTTTGAGTTGCCGGAGGAATTGATCGCGCAAACGCCGCTGCTGGACCGGACATCAAGCCGCCTGCTCGTGATGGACAAAGAAACAGGAGCGGTTGAACACAAGCATTTCCGCGACATCCTCGGCCATCTGCATACTGGTGACACGCTTGTATTGAACGATACCCGCGTGCTTCCGGCGCGCCTCATGGGCACGAAAGAAGAGACCGGCGCTAACATCGAAGTGCTGCTGTTGAAGCAGACGGAAGAAGATGTGTGGGAAACGCTCGTCAAACCGGCCAAGAAAGTGAAAATCGGCACGGTCGTGTCATTCGGCGACGGATTGTTGCGCGCTGAATGCACAGGCGTCCTAGACCACGGTGGCCGCCATTTCAAATTTATCTATGACGGTATTTTTTATGAGATCCTTGACCAATTGGGCGAAATGCCGCTGCCGCCGTATATCCGCGAAAAGTTGGAAGACCAGGACCGTTACCAGACGGTGTTCGCGAAAGAACGGGGCAGTGCCGCAGCACCGACTGCTGGGCTTCATTTTACCGATGAATTATTGGGAGAAATCCACAATAAAGGCGTCAATATCGCATTCATCACCTTGCATGTCGGGCTCGGCACGTTCCGCCCGGTGTCAGTGGAATCGATTGAAGACCATGAAATGCACGCAGAATTCTACCGCATCACGAAAGAAACCGCGGATTTGATCAATGAAACGAAACAAAAAGGCGGCCGCGTCATTTCCGTCGGCACGACATCGACGCGTACGCTCGAGTCGGTCGCGAAGAAATTCGGCGGCAAATTACAGGAAGACAATGGCTGGACAGATATTTTCATCTACCCAGGCTATCGTTTTGAAGCAGTGGACGGACTCATCACCAACTTCCATTTGCCGAAATCGACGCTTGTCATGCTCGTCAGTGCCATGTCGAACCGCGATGCCATTTTGAATGCGTATAATGAAGCTGTCCAAGAGCGCTACCGCTTTTTCAGCTTCGGCGACGCAATGTTTATTGAACCACAGAAAAAGGAGACCGAATCATGACCCATGCAGTAACATACGAACACATCAAAACATGTAAACAAACAGGCGCACGCCTTGGTATCGTCCATACACCGCACGGCTCTTTCGAAACGCCTGCCTTCATGCCAGTTGGCACACAGGCGACCGTCAAGACGATGAGCCCGGAAGAATTGAAAGCCATGAACGCCGGCATTATCCTGAGCAATACGTATCACCTGTGGCTGCGCCCAGGAAATGACGTCATCAAAGAAGCGGGCGGGCTTCATAAATTCATGAACTGGGACCGTCCGATCCTCACAGATTCCGGCGGCTTCCAAGTGTTTTCGCTGAGCGAGTTCCGCAACATCAAAGAAGAAGGCGTCCATTTCCGCAATCATATGAACGGCGACAAACTGTTCTTGAGCCCGGAAAAAGCGATGCAAATCCAGAATGACCTCGGCTCGGACATCATGATGGCGTTTGACGAATGTCCGCCATACCCGGCGACGCATGAATACATGAAATCCAGTGTCGAGCGTACGTCGCGCTGGGCGGAACGCTGCCTCGAGGCACACGCGCGCCCACAGGATCAAGGATTGTTCGGCATCATCCAAGGCGGCGAGTACGAAGATTTGCGCCGCCAAAGCGCAGAAGACCTTGTGGCACTCGACTTCCCGGGCTATGCGATTGGCGGTTTGTCGGTCGGTGAACCGAAAGACGTCATGAACCGTGCGCTCGAATTTACAACGCCGTTCATGCCATTCGACAAGCCCCGTTATTTGATGGGCGTCGGCTCGCCCGATTCCTTGATCGACGGCTCGATCCGCGGCATCGATATGTTCGACTGCGTATTGCCGACACGCATCGCCCGCAACGGTACATTGATGACAAGTGAAGGGCGTTTGAACTTGAAAAACGCGAAGTTCAAGCGTGATTTCACGCCAATTGATGAGAAATGCACATGCTATACATGCACCAATTACACGCGTGCGTATGTGCACCACTTATTGCGTGCAGATGAAACCTTCGGAATTCGCCTTACGAGTTATCATAACCTGCATTTTCTGTTAAACTTAATGGAACAGGTGCGTCAAGCGATCCGCGAAGACCGCCTGGGAGATTTCCGCGAAGAATTTTTTGAAGCGTACGGATTCAATAAGCCGAATGCAAAAAATTTCTGAGTTCGAAACGATAGAGAACACGAAAGGGGGAAATTGAACAATGGAAACATTAATTGCGTTATCACCTTTACTATTGATGTTCTTGCTGATGTGGCTCTTCATCATCCGCCCGGCGCAAAAACGCCAAAAAACGACAGCTAACATGCAGTCGGAATTAAAGCGTGGGGACCGCATCGTGACGATCGGCGGCTTGCACGGCCAAGTCGACGCAGTAGACGACACGACGATCTACATCACGGTGGCAGACGGCACGCGCATGCAGTTTGAGCGCCAGGCAATCGCCCGCGTCGTTGAATAAGAAATTTGCGAAAACCGTCTTCCTTTCGGGAGGCGTTTTTTTCGTCCATTGGGAAATCCACTATACTCTAACTGAACAAAGCTATTTAAAGCCTTTTTAAGAACAATATTATGCAAAACAACTGAAGCTGTGGATTGAGTGACCTATTTTGGTTTATTTCCCATCTAATGTATATACTCAAATGAAAGAGTGGAAGGCGGCGACTCCTGCGGGAATAGCATGAGTCTTGAGACCCCACAGGAAGCGA